>CADBUK010000036.1 GCA_902797915.1 Oscillospiraceae bacterium | reverse complement strand
AAATGCTTCTGCGGTTTTTATTTATTCAATTCCTGATGAATTTCAATTTTATCGTTCGCGGTTTTGATTTGTTTCAATCCGTTTTTGTGAAACGCTTCATTAATTCCCATTTTCAGATAGCGAAAAATCTGATAAATAAACGCAAATGGCTTCAGAAACGGATGTTTTTTGGCGGCTTCCCAATTTTCAAGCCCGTTTTCCTGCAACATTTTAAACAGCTCCTTGTTCTTTATGGCTTCTCTAAGCCGCATATAAACAATTGCTGAACGGTTTGAAGAATTATCATTATAAATCTTATAGCCGAAATTGCCTAAATTCATTACATTATCAAAAATCAGCTTTTGCTGTTCTTGATTAATATCCTCACACCAAGAGGTAGCAGCAGGAAATAAAAGATAGTTTTTGCACATACTTGTTAAAGTCATTGCAAATTCATACAAACCGCATTTTTCGGCAAGCGGCAAAAAAGCATTTTCCCAAAAATCATTTTCCTGATGGGCGTTAACAAACATTTCCCAGTCTATCAGCTGGCGCAATCCTAAGCCGTGAGACAAAATATGATATTGAATATGAGCTAAAATAAGCAAACCGTTTTCAGCCTCAGGAAGAATCGGAAAAGAATAACCGCTTATCTTCTGCATCTGAAGATTTGAAAAACAGCTTGTTATTGCTTCCTCAAGCACGGGGTTTTTCTGGCTGAAGCAATAATGAAGCTCAATACAGATATCATTTTTGTAATACGCAGCCTGTCTGCCCGCCTCTTCATTTTCAAAAACATAACCGTTTTGAGCCAAAAGCGTTTTTGCCTGTTCATAAAGCTCGGCAGGAACAAGAACATCAATATCGCCCATAATGCGATTAAACGGCACGGGATAATACTTAGTAGCGGCAGTTCCCTTGATAATCATTGCAGGAATTCCTGCGGCGTTTATAAGCTCTATCAGCTTGCTCTGTTCATACAGCAGTTTCATATAATGCGCACGGCATTGCATAAGCGTTTCATTAAACACTGCGGCAAATTCTGCGGGAACGGATTCTGCAACAAGCGAGGTTACCGTTTGTGCAACAGATTCATCATAAACCCGCTGCCAGTCAGCATCCTCGGGAATATTAAGCTCTGTTTGAAAAAGGGCGTTATTAATCAGTTCGATTAACAGTGCTTGGTTTTTATCAATCATTCGCTCATCCTCCCAAATGACAGCAATGCGGCGTCAGGCTCCATATTGCAGGAAAGGCGATAAAACCGCACCTTGCCGCCAAGCTTTTTCAATAAAAAAAGCGTTTTTTGCATTTTATCGGCCTCAGAGGGTCTGTAGCATTGCTGAATAAACGAAGAAATAACAGAAGAAAAGGGCGTTTCAATTATTTCATTATCCTTTCCTCTTTCAAGGAAGCATATTGCTTTTAATGCGGCGTGGGTATTATTATTCATACCCTCCTTACCTGACCACGGAGTACTGTAAACCACGCATTTTTCATCACAAACCTTAATCAAAGGTTTATCGCCGTTTATAACAAATGCGCCGTCAATATTTTCAAGCCACAAACGAGTGTGGGTTGTTTTACCCACGCCTGAAGGTGCAGTAAATATATAAGCGTAATCGTTAACGCATACTGCGGAACCGTGCATTAAGAATACGTTATAGTCTAAAAGTGCCGTAACAATTTTACGATATACGGCAAGCGTTTCCAGATAAGAATCAGGATAATCAACAATCGGAGTATTCTCATAAACAGCTTCCCTGTTTGATTTTTCGCGCTCAAAATCAATGTCCGACTGAGATACCGTAATTGTAAATTCAGGCTCCTCCGTGCTGATATAATCAGCACACATATCGCAGACCTCATCGTATATGGAATTTATTCCTATTGTTACATCTGCAAGTTTAATCTTAAAAAACAATTTACTTATTTCCTTTCAAACGCCGAATGCGTCTTTTATAAAAACGCTTGACACGTCCTGAAAAACGGAGTACGAAAAAGCGTAAATGATAAGGCGCACACCATAAAAGTACGTAAAGGCGATATGTTAAACTGCTGACCTTAATATTTTTACCGTTATGCACAAACGAATCAAGAACCCCTATAATACATTCGGGAGAAACATTCTCGCCCGCAGTATTGTTGTCCCCTACTATCCAGTAACTTCCGTCTGAATTTTCCTTTAATATACGGTGCAAAACATAATGCCCCCTGCCACTGACCTGAGGACGAACAAACAGAACAACATCATATTTTTTCAGACCGCCGCCGCAATAACGCTTAACGTGAATAATGTCCTTGCCTTCACGAAGCATCGGCAGCATACTGAACCCGACATTCGTAAAAATCAGCGAACCGTTTTTATTCAATTGTTCCTCAAAGGTTACTACATTATCAGACAAAACAGCACTTCCTTTAATGTTCAAACAGTAAAACTACATACCCCACATATTTTCAGTTGGGTCATCGGTAAGCAGATTAACCTTTTCCTTAGGCGGTTTCTTTGGCATAAATGCCGACGGGTCGACCATTCTTCTTTCACTTTCAAAAGACATATTCGCATACTGAATATTAATCCTTACGGCATCCTCGTAGCTGATTTCCTCAATACCGTTTTCAGACAGACGGTAAAGCTTTTGACAAAGCTTTAACGCGCCCGGTCTGTGAGTTGAAACAATAATAACTTTATTCGGATGACGTTTGATTATATTATTAAGAACACGTTCCTCGGTTACAACATCCAACGCGCTGGTAGCCTCGTCAAGTAAAAGGATGGGTGAATTTCTGACAAGCGCGCGGGCGATAGAAAGACGCTGTGCCTGACCTTCGGAAATGCCCCTTCCCTTTTCGCCGAGAGTGCCGTTAATACCCTCGGGAAGTACGGAAACAAATTCCCACGCACAAGCAGTTTTAAGAGCGTCAATAATTTCCTCATCCGTAACTTCAGGGCGCACCATACGCATATTCTCTGCAATTGTACCTGAAAGAATAGTGTTGCCCTGAGGAACATAGGCAAAAAGCCGACGCAAATCAGCATTTACCGCAACAGGCTCACCGTTACTGCCGATAAGCTGGACATCGCCGTTTTGCGGCTCAAGCATACCAAGCATAATACGCATAAGCGTTGTTTTACCGCCGCCTGAAGAAGCAAGCACGGCAATAATTTCGCCTGGATGCGCTTCAAAATTCAAATTATTATAAACATTTTTATCATCATTATAGCCGAATGAAACATCGCTGAGTTTAACGGTTATACCGTCCGAAGCAATTTCCTGCATTTTCTCATAGGATTCAGGGTCATGCTCTTCACGCGGGAGGTCAACAAGCTCCCTTACCCTGCGAACAGAAATTGCGGAATTAAGCATTCCGGGGATTGTGCCTACAAGGTTATTGAATTTACCGCTGAGGCTTGAACGTTGCTGAAGGAAAAAGGTCATATCTCCATAAAGAATTTTTCCGTTCCACAGCAAGAAAAGACAGTAGCCGAACGCAACCATAGAAACAGCGGTTGAAACTATGGTAAGCATAATTCTGGTTTTGATTTCAAACTTATTATAATCAAGACTGTATTCCTTAAAGGTCTGCTGCCAAGACCTCAGTTTTTTTGAGTAAAAGCCAAAAATACCGAAGGATTTTATCATATCAAAATTATAAAAGGTTTCAACCTCAAAGCTCATCATACCTGACTGCAATTCAAGCACTTTTTTCCTGTACTCCTGCATTTTGCGCATAATATAATGGCTCATAACAAGTAAAAACGGAGCGGAGAGAATTGCAATCCAAGCCATTGTTACATCCATTTTCAGAAGCACAACAAAGGTAAGAATAAAGGTGTAAACATTAACAATAAGATTTGGAATCCATCCGATTGCATTTCCCGAAATTGTGCCGACATCGCCATTAAACCTGTTAAGCAAATCTCCGCTTGGGTATTTGCTTAAATCCTTCCACTTGGCGTCAATAATGCTGTCAAAAATACTTGCCTGAATGTCATTATTAACATAAATGGAAATCTTTGTAAAAATTCTGCTGCTTATGCTGGACATTACAAGCGAAAACGCAGTTGAACCGAGCATTACAGCAATTAACAGCCACAGCTTTTCGCGCTACTGGTCAACAACAATGTTAATAAGAAGCCTGCCGATATACGCAGAGCCGAGAGACAGACTGGAGCCGAAAATACCTACGATTGTATAAAGCGCAACAATCCACTTGTATTTTTTTGAAAAAGTGAAAATCCACTTCCAGTCCTTAACAAAATCAGAGAAAGTGCCGTCATGAATAATATCCACAATCTGCTGCAGATTTTCGCTTTTAATAATACGGTTTATGCCTGAATATTTTTTCTTTTCCATAAAGAACCTCTTAAAAACTTTAACAGCTAAACTAAAAAACTCCTTTGCAACTGCAAAGGAGTTTGAGTGAAATAATTATTGACTGAATTATAGGATAATTATACATATTAAACGCCTGAAAGTCAAGAGCTTTTCATTATTTAATAATCAAATCCTAATATATTTCTGTATTATTATTCAATATTAAAATCACAAAACAATCAACTGATTTTTAAAAGCCGAAACACTTATGCACCGATTTTGCGGTCACAGCGTTTGATGAGTTCATCCCAGCGACGGTCAACTTCCTTTTGGAATTCTTCAATCATCCACTCGTTGCCAGACTTGAACATATGCTTAAACCTGCCCTGCTTTAAAAGCCATTCCTCAATGGGAACATATTTCTTGGGCTCATAGTTGAGCGTCCAAACGCCGTCAACAACCTCAAACAGCGGCCAGTAGCGCGTTTCAACCGCAAGCTTGCAGATTTCCATAATATCGGGAGTATCATAACGCCAGCCTCTCGGGCAGGGCGCCATAATATTCAAAAACGCGGGACCTTTTGTATAGATAGCCTTTTCAGCCTTAATGTGCAAATCACGGAAGTTCTGAACGAAGGTAGTCTGCGCAACATAAGGCACCTTATGCTCTGCGATAATTGCAGCCAAATCCTTGCGGTACTGCGGTTTGCCGTACGACTCGGAGCCGACGGGCGTAGTAGTAGTATCCGCAAACTGCGGGGTTGCGGACGAGCGCTGAATACCCGTGTTCATATAAGCGCCGTTATCATAGCAAACGTAAACCATATCGTGACCGCGCTCCATTGCGCCCGAAAGGGACTGGAAGCCGATGTCATAAGTACCGCCGTCGCCGCCGAAGGTAATGAACTTGAAAGTATCGTCAAGCTTACCCTTGCGCCTGAGAACGTTATACGCGCCCTCAACGCCGCTGAGCGTTGCGCCCGCATTTTCAAATGCGTTGTGAATATAGCTGTCCTTATAAGCAGTATAAGGGTACATAAAGGAGGAAACCTCAAGGCAGCCCGTAGCGTTGCCGATAACGGCTTTATCGCCCGGTTTAACTGCCTTTAAAACATTTCTTACAGCAATTGTGCCGCCGCAGCCTGCGCACATTCTGTGCCCGCCTACGAAGCGGTCTTCCCTGCTGACAAATTCTTTAAAATTATACATACGCTTACCCCCTTACGCCCATATAGCGATAATGTGAGCCGACCTTGCCGCCGTTTGCAATACGCTCAAGCTCTGCATAAATCTTTTCCATATCCTGAACCTGAACGTCTCTGCCGCCGAGGCCGTAAACATAGTTAACGATTTCGGTAGTTGCCTTAACTCTGTAAAGCGCTGCGGAAATTTCCTCGCCGAGAGGTCCGAAGCTGTCGTTAAAGCTTTCCGTTCTGTCCATAACCGCGATTGCCTTGCAGCCCTTGAGCGACTGCGCAAGCTCTTCCGACGGGAAAGGACGGAAAACGCGGATTTTTACAAGACCTACCCTTTTGCCCTGAGCGCGAAGCTTATCAACAGCATCCTTGGTAGTGCCTGCTGCAGAGCCGATGATTACAACCGCAAGCTCGGCGTCGTCCATTCTGTATTCTTCAAAAAGGCCGTACTCCCTGCCGCTGAGCTTTGCAAATTCCTTTGCAACGTCAAGGCATACCTTTTTGGCATTTTTCATAGCCTCTGCCTGAGCGCGCTTAGCCTCGAAATAATAATTAGTTACGGAATAGGGACCGACAGCCATAGGCATTTCGGGGTTTAAAAGATAATTCTCGGGCTCATATTCGCCGACAAAAGCTTTAACCTCATCATCCTCAAGCAGTGTAATATTCTCAACCGCGTGTGAGGTAATGAAGCCGTCCTGGCATATCATAACGGGCAGCTTAACCTTCTTATGCTCTGCAATTCGGTAAGCCATAACAAGATTGTCATAAGCCTCCTGATTGTTTTCGGCATAAATCTGAATCCAGCCCGAATCTCTTGCGCCCATTGAATCGCTATGGTCGCAGTTAATATTAATAGGACCTGAAAGCGCGCGGTTAACAAGCGTTAAAACGCAGGGCAGACGGTTTGAAGCTGCGAGGTAAAGCTCCTCCCACATAAGCGCCATACCTGCGGATGAGGTGGCGGTTACGGAGCGTGCGCCCGCAGCCTGTGCGCCGATTACGGCGGACATAGCGGAATGCTCGGACTCAACGGGAATAAACTCGGAGTCAACCTGACCGTTTGCAACAAATTTTGAAAAATACTGCGGGATTTCGGTAGAAGGCGTAATCGGGAACGCCGCCATAACGTCGGGGTTAATCTGGCGGAGCGCCTCGGCAACGGCTTCGTTACCGCTGAGTCTGTCTCTTCTTGCCATATTACTTTACCCCCTTCATTGTAATTGCGCCCGTGCGGCACGCCTTAACGCAAATGCCGCAGCCTTTGCAGTGGTCGTAATCAAAATCAGCGCGCTTACCGCCTACAACGCGGATTGCGCTGTCAGGGCAAACAGGAACGCACATAAGGCACTGAACGCATTTGCCCCAGTGAAGCTCGGGCTTAACCGAAGTCCATTCGCCTGTGTTAAATTCAAGCGAGGTTGCAGGACCGTAAATCTGCATACCCTCTGTTAAATCCTGCCAGTTGCAGTCAAGAGACAATTTATTTAAATCGGATTTCATATTGCCGCCCCCTTACTTTACTTCGTCAAACGCCATTTTAAGCGCGTTCATATTGCCCTCAATAACCTCGGGCTTTGATGAGAATTTGTGGTTAAAGGAGGCTTCCATTTCCTCCATAAACTCAATGTAATCCATAACGCCAGAAACCTTAACAATACCTGCAAGCATAGGAGTATTCGGAAAATACTTACCGAGGCACGCCTTTGAAACCTTGCGGGCGTCAATTGTGTAAACCTTGCCCTTGTAGCCGTTAAGAAGGGGCATAAGCTCCGACTTATCCCTTGCGGAATTAATCAGAATTGCGCCGTCCTCTGAAAGCCCGTTTGTAACGTCAACGCTTTCAAGCAGTCCCTCGTCAACAACCACAACAAAGTCGGGATGATAAATATTTGAATGAACGCGGATTTCGTTTTTGCTTATTCGGTTATAAGCCGTAATCGGCGCGCCCATTCTTTCGGGGCCGTATTCCGGAAAGCCCTGAACGTAGCTTCCCGTTTTAAAGGCAACGTCTGCAAGCAGCAGAGCAGCGGTTTTTGCACCCTGTCCGCCCCTGCCGTGCCAGCGGATTTCAACACAATTTTCCATATAAATAACTCCTCTCAATCAAGGTTTTAAGCAAAACAAAACGCCCCTTTGCCTAAGGCAAAGAGGCGATATTACTTACCGTGGTACCACTCTTTTTCATCTTACGATGCACTCAACGAACCAACATTCGCTTGCAAAATAACGGTTGCCGCCGTCTGCGGTTACTATAATTCATCGCAGCCACTCAGGGATGATATTACATTTACGCCCTTTATGCCTTGCACCAACCGGCAATTCTCTGAAAAAGTTAAATAAACGCTTTTTGTTCCCGTCAATGTGTTTTTTTATTAATATGATTTGTAATTATAATGTATAAATATTAATTTGTCAAGATTTTTTTGCAAAGAAAATCGGCTCCGCGGAATAGACGGAGCCGACGATAAAAAGGAGTATATTAATACATGCCGCCCTGAGCCGCAGCAGCCATTGCAGCCGCCTGTGCAGCGTCAGCCTGCGGGTCTTTAATATCGGTTACAAGGGATTCCGTTGTAAGCACCATTGCAGCAACGGAAGCCGCATTCTGAATTGCGGAGCGCGTTACCTTCGCAGGGTCAACGATACCGCTTTCCATCATATCGCAATACTCATTCTTTGCGAAATCATAGCCGTAATCAGCCTTATCGGAGCTGATAATTTTATCAAGAATAACAGAGCCTTCCACACCTGCGTTAGCGGCAATCTGGCGAACGGGCTCTTCAAGCGCCTTGAGAACGATTGTAACGCCCGTTTTGAAATCGGCGTCATCAGTGTCAAGAAGCGCTTCAACTGCGGGGATTGCGTTTACAAGCGCAACGCCTCCGCCTGCAACGATACCCTCCTCAACTGCAGCCTTGGTTGCAGCAAGAGCGTCCTCAATGCGAAGTTTCTTTTCCTTCATTTCCGTTTCGGTTGCAGCGCCTACCTTAACAACTGCTACGCCGCCTGCAAGCTTTGCAAGGCGTTCCTGAAGCTTTTCCCTGTCAAAATCAGAGGTTGTTGTTTCGATTGCGGCTTTAATCTGACCGACACGTGCCTTGATTTCATCCGAATTGCCTGCGCCGTCAACGATGATGGTGGTTTCCTTGGTTACCTTAACCTGGCGCGCTCTGCCGAGCATTGCCATAGTTGCGTCCTTCAGCTCAATGCCGAGGTCTGACGTAATAACCTGACCGCCCGTAAGGATTGCAATATCCTGAAGCATTTCCTTTCTTCTGTCGCCGAAGCCCGGTGCCTTAACGCATACGCAGGTAAACGTACCGCGAAGCTTGTTAAGGAGGATTGTCTGAAGAGCCTCGCCCTCAACGTCCTCGGCAACGATTACAAGCTTCTGTCCGCTCTTGAGAACGGCCTCAAGCAGAGGAAGAATATCCTGTACGGTTGAAATCTTTTTATCTGTAATAAGAATGTAAGCGTCGTCAATAACGGCTTCCATCTTATCGGTATCGGTTACCATATAGGGAGAAATGTAACCGCGGTCAAACTGCATACCCTCAACAACCTCGCATACGGTGTCGGCGGTTTTTGACTCCTCAACGGTAATAACGCCGTCTGCGGAAACCTTATCCATAGCGTCTGCAATAAGTGTGCCGATATATTCGTCAGCGGCAGATACGGTTGCAACACGGGCAATATCGTCGCTGCCCTTTACCTGACGTGAATTAGCCTTGATTGCCTCTACAGCAGCGTCAACTGCGGCTTTAATTCCGTTTTTAACAACCATCGGGTTAGCGCCTGCGGCAACGTTTTTCATACCCTCGCGCACGAGAGCCTGAGCAAGCAGGGTTGCGGTTGTGGTACCGTCGCCCGCATCGTCATTAGTTTTAGAGGAAACCTCTTTTACAAGCTGTGCGCCCATATTTTCAAACGCATTGTCAAGCTCGATTTCCTTTGCGATGGTTACGCCGTCATTTGTGATGAGCGGAGAACCGTATTTTTTGTCAAGAACAACGTTTCTGCCCTTGGGGCCGAGTGTAATTTTAACGGTATTTGCAAGCTTGTCAATACCGCTTTGGAGCGCCTTACGCGCCTCCTCGCCATAAATTATATCCTTTGCCATAAAGCATTACCTCACTTTTAATGTATTTGCGAACAAAGATTACTCTACAACTGCAAGAATGTCCTTAACGGACGCAATTGTGTACTCAGTGCCGTCAACCTTTACGGTTGTTCCGCTGTACTTAGCGGTTATAACCTTATCGCCCTCTTTAACGGTCATAGGGGCTTCCTCTGTACCCGGACCTACTGCAACGACCTTCATAAACTCAGGCTTTTCCTGAGCAGAAGCAGCAATGTAAAGACCCGAAGCGGTGGTTTCCTCCGCCTCAAACTGTTCAAGCAGAACCTTATCTGCAAGTGGCTTAATAATCATAAAAATCACCTCTGATTTAGAATTACTTTGTCGGATTAGCACTCTTTATCTCCGAGTGCTAACTACTATTTTAGCAAGTTTTTTCCATTTGTCAAGTGTATTAACAAATATTTAAAAAAATATAGCGTAAATAGTGCATAATCCCACACAAATATTATGTGTGGGATTAAAAGTTTATTCAATAATACACACTGCGTGGGCGGCAATTCCCTGCCCCGCGCCCGTAAAACCGAGCTTTTCCTCAGTGGTTGCCTTAACTGAAATCTGCGACAAATCGCATTTACAGGCAGAAGCTATATTTTTGCGCATATCCTCAATGTACGGCGCAAGTTTTGGAGCCTGCGCAATTACGGTTGCGTCAATATTACCTACGCGGTAGCCCTCTTTTTCAATAAGTTCAACAACCTTTTGCAAAAGCACAAGGCTGTCTGCGCCTTCAAATTCAGCGGCAGTGTCGGGAAAATGTTTGCCGATGTCGCCGAGCGCGGCGGCGCCGAGCAGCGCGTCGGAGATTGCGTGAAGCAGAACGTCGGCGTCAGAATGTCCCAAGAGCCCGATTTGGCTTGGAATATCGACTCCGCCGATAATACATTTTCTGCCTTCAACAAGGCGGTGTACGTCGTAGCCGTGGCCTATTCTCATTCCGTTTTCCTCCTCATATCGTCAATGCTTTTTGCAAGCGGAATATCGCCTGGTGTAGTGATTTTAATATTTTCATAATCGCCGATAACCGCGCTGACCTTCATACCGAGCGCCTCAACAAGCTGGCAGTCGTCGGTATAATCCTTACCCGCTTCGACAGCCTTTTTAAGCGCTTTCCTGTAGGTTTCAAAATCAAAAATCTGCGGAGTCTGAATTGAAACGAGGTGCTTTCTGTCAGGCGTGCCGACGATATTCAGGTTTTCATCAACAAGCTTAATGGTGTCCTTAACATAAACGCCCGTTGCGGCAGCCTTGGTTATCTGCGCTTCGTCAAGCGTGTTTATAATCGCCTGCTGCGTTACAAGCGGACGGGCTCCGTCGTGAATAATAATATAATCACATTCGTCAATAGTTTCAACCGCATTTTGTATGCTGCCCTGACGGGTATCGCCGCCGATAACAAAGGTAATATTTTCGTCGGGCAAAAGCTCTGAAAACGTTTCCAAATCACACTCCCTGCAAACGACGATAATTTCGTCAACCTCGGGTAAATCGGAAAACGCCTCAACGCTTCTTTCAAGCACGGTTTTGCCGTTAATATCAAGCAGGAGCTTGCTTTTATCAATTCCCATTCTTGTACCGCTGCCTGCGCACAAGATTACTGCAACATTAAACAATTTTCTTTATCCTTTCGAGCTCCGCGGAATTCGGAGTAACATATTCCGTTTTATAATCGTCGTAAATAACCATACCCGGCTTTGCGCTGTTTGGCTTTTTAACGTTTTTAACTATCGTGTAATCAACCGCAACGTTTGAAGAGGCTTTGGCGCTGCTGTTAACAACGGCAAGCATAGCCGCCTCCCTTATTAGCTTATCCGTAAACTCCCTGCCGTCATTTACGGCAATAAGGTGCGAGCCCGGACAATCCTTAACGTGAAACCACAAATCGTAATTGCGCGCGGTTTTAAGCGTCAAGCGGTCGTTCATAAGATTATTTCTGCCGACAAGCAGCCTGAAGCCCTCGCTGCTTTCATACTCAAGCGGTTTAAGCGCCTTTGCCTTTTGGTTTTTCTTAACGCTTTTCTGTTTAAGAAAGCCCGTCTGGGCAAGCTCGGCTTTGATTTCGGTAATCTCAGCGTCGGTTGCCGCCCTTGAAAGTGAGTCAATAACCGTTTCAAGATAAGCCGCTTCCTGCTTTGCGGACTCAATAAAGCCCGAAAGTTTGCTTTCCGCAATCTGCCTTTTGCGGTATTCCTTATAGTACTTTTGCGCGTTCTGCATAGGGTTTAACGCAGGGTCGGCAGGAATTTTGAGCTGCGCATTATTATCATAATAATTAATTACATCATAAAAAAGCGCGCCCTTCTGAAGCTGGTACTGATTTGCGATTATCAAATCACCGTAAATCTTATACTTTTCCTTATCCTTGCATTCGGCAAGCTCTTTTTCACGGTTTAGCGCCTTGCGCACCGCGCGTTCCTGCAGGGTTTGCAGGGTTTTGAAAAGCTCGCCCGAGCGCTGATTAATCCTGTCCGTCCTGACCTTTTCATAATAAAAGAAATCAAGGCAGGCAGAAAAGCTGTCAAAATATTTTATCTGCGCAAGCGTGCCGTACTGCGTTATCGGCATAAACGAAAAATCAAGCGGAGAATCCGTAATAACCGCGCAGGGCTGCGGATTTTGCGCATATTCTCTGATTTGCTCTGCCGTAACGCCATTTTCATACTCGCGGCAGATAATCGGAGAAACGCCCATTACCGCATCCTGAAATGCTTTTGACGGGGCTTTGCCGCTGACCGACAGCCTTGCTTTAACGGCGTCCAAATCGCCGTCAAGGAGGCTGAGCTTATCCTGTGGCTGCGGCGGAATATACTGCACGCCAGGCATTACGGGGCGGCTCGCCTTTGACTCGTCAAGCCTTTTGACCGCGTCAATAATAATTCCGTTTTCGTCAGTAAGAATTATATTGCTTGACCTGCCCATAATTTCAAGCACAAGCGAGTACTCCACCCTGTCTCCGAGCTCGTTATTAGCCGAAGCGTTAAGCCTTATTACCCTTTCAAGCCCTTCCTGTGAGATTGACGTAACCCTTGCGCTCGTCAGATACTTGCGAAGAAGCATACAGAGCATGGGGGGCTTTGCAGGATTTTCGGGCGGAAAGTCAGTAAAATACAAGCCCGAAGAACCCGAACGGCAGGATAGCAAAAGCTTTTTGGCGCCCTCTCTTGAGCGCAGAGAAAGCACCAGCTCCTCCTTTGAGGGCTGATGTATTTTTTCAATGAACGCGCCGTTTGCAAAAGCGGCAATTTCATTTTTAAGATGGAATAAAAATATACCGTCAAGCGCCATAATTAATCGTCCAGAGTTTTAACGGGGTTTTGCTGATTTGCCCAAACAAATTCAACGCTTGGAAATTCAGCCTGCAATTTATCAAGAAGCATTGAAAATGCTTTGCTTTCGGTTTCAAAATGCCCTGCGCTGATTGCTGCAAAGCCGTGCTCTGCAGCTTCAAGCAGCTGATGATACTTCATATCGCCCGTAAGGAAGCAGTCCGCGTTCCGCATAGCCTCGGCAAGATATTCCTCGCAAGCGCCGCCGCCGACCGCGACGGTTTTAATCGGTCTGTCGGTATCCGTATATCTGATACCCGAAACGCAAAGCTTATCGCAAACGTACTGCGCAAAATCGTCAATGCTCATTTCGCAGTCAAGTTTACCCGTTACAATAAACGTATTATCAATCGAGGTAACGTCTGTAAGCCCGAGAATTTTGCAGAGATTAGCGTTAATGCCCTCGTCCGCCTTATCAAAATTTGTGTGCGCGGATATAACGGAAACGCCGTTATTTGCGCAGATATACGCCGCGCCGCCCTGCAAAAGAGCGCTGAGCGGATTAAAAATAATCGGGTGGTGCGAGATAATCAAATCAGCGTTCAAATCCGCAGCAAAGGAGCAAACCTCCGAAGTAGCGTCAAGGGACAGCACCGCTTTTTTTACCTCTTTTTCAAAGGTGCCGACAAGCAGTCCCGAATTATCCCACTCCTCCTGAGTTTCAAACGGAGCAATTGCGTTTATGTAGTTATAAATATCCTTAACAGTTGGCATATTAATTACCATAGCCTTTCAGGCAACAAATAGTTCATTAAAAATCACTCAGCACCCTGCGTTGCCTGAACAGGCGTGATTATAATTACAGCCATCTCAAAATTATGCCGCAGGCAAATTTTGAGGGCAATATAATCGAGATTAGTGTGATTTTTCACACTAATCACCCAAAACAGTTTTTATTTTGTCAATAAGCGCGGAATAATCCTCCCCGCCCCTCTGCTTATTTTCAAGATAGTTGAGCAGATGGCGGAAGTATTCCTTATGTGTGTAATCCGTAATATTGCCGAGGAAATAATACGCCTCGCCTGCATTACGACAATTGCCTGTATAATAAGCGTCAAACACGCTGTAGTAATGCCTGCCCTCTTTGACGATAAAATCTTTGTGAATTTCAAATCCTTTTTCACAGAGCCAGCGGCGCAGAATTTCAGGATGAGTCATCGGGTTAAAAATGAAATGCAAACGTTCATCCTTAACCCACGGGGTTTCCTCCATAAGTTGCGCAATAAGCTCGCCGCCCATACCGCAGAACGAAACATCCTCAACCGACTGAGAGTCAACGCCCTGCAGCCCGTTTGACAAAACGCAGGTAATTCTGCCGTCCAAGCCAAGCTCATCAACAAGGCGGCGGCAGGAATTCAGAGGTCCTTCATTAATATCGGAGGCAACGGCAGAGCGGATTTTACCGTTTTCAATCAGATAAGCAGGAAGAAAGCCGTGGTCACATCCCACGTCTGCAAGGGCGCAATCCGCCCTAACCAAGGAAGCCACGGCCATCAGTCTTTCTGTAAGCTTAACCATCAAATTAACCGATAAGCTCGTTAATAGCGGCAACAAGCTCATCAGCGTCTGTGCCGTGAACATAGCAAGCCTGTTCAATGGTTTCGCCCCTTGAAGCAGGGCAGCCGAGGCAGTGCATACCGATTTCTAAAAAGAGCGGAGCAGCGTCAGGGCAGAAATCAAGAATATCGCCGATTATTGTGTTCTTATCAACTTTAGTCATTTTAAAATCCTTCTTTCATATAGTACTGAATTACGCACTATATTATATTACAAATCAAAATGGTTTGCAAGTGCTGAAATTTTGTGCTAATATAGTTTTTGTAAACGAGGTGAGAATATGAGCGAAAATTACGAACTTACATTTGACGCTTTTATGGGCGGTGTGCAGGACGGCGGTCTGCGTTCACAGCTTGAAATCTATATGCTGATTTGCTACCTTGTGGCAAATATAGGCGACCGTATGACAACAGAGGTTATTACCGAAACGGTTGTTGAGGGCGAAATTGCAAATTATTTTGAAACCACAAGCGCGCTTCAAAGCCTGATTGACAGAGGTCTGATTGTCAAGGATGATAAAGGTTACCTGACCGCAACGGACAAATGCAAGGAATACATAGGGCTTGTAGAAAAAGAGCTGCCCTGGACAGTGAGAACGAGAGCGCTTGAGCTTGCGTCAAAGCTGGCGGTAAGGCGAAAATTTGAAAAAGAAAACGGCGCTGAAATAACGGAAAAGGACGGAAACTTTTTTGTAACCCTGCACCTGAAAAGCGAAGCGGGTTTTGACGTTATGACCATTACGCTTTTAGCCTCCTCAAACGAAGAGGCGCAGGAAATCAAGGATAAATACTTTGACGACCCGATTAAAGTTTACGACACGGTTTCAAAAATGCTTTCACAGCAATAAGCCCGAGCGCTTATTATCAGCCCGACAAACAAAAAAGGACTTGTTCGTTTTGAACAAGTCCTTAATTATTAAATTATTCAGCGTCCTCTGCGGGAGCCTCTTCTGCAGCTGCTTTTTCAGCGGGAGCTTCCTCTGCGGGAGCCTCCTCAACTGCTGCTTCTTCAACGGGAGCTTCCTCTGCGGGAGCCTCCTCAACTGTTGCTTCCTCAACAGGAGCCTTTTCAGCAGGTGCTTCCTCTGCAGGAGCGTCGTCCTGAAGAGCTGCAATCGGCTCTTCGGGCTTTTCAAGGAGCTGCTTGATTGAAAGGCTTACTCTCTTCTTATCGAAGTCGATGTCGGTAATAAGAACGTTAACAACATCGCCAACCTTGAGAACATCGCCCGGAGTCTTAACTCTTTCCCAGCTAATCTGGCTGATATGTATAAGACCTTCAATACCCGGAACAACTGTTGCAAAAGCGCCGAAAGCGGTAATGCCGACAATTGTTGCCTCAAGCTGTGAGCCTACAGGATAATCTCTCTTGAGGATTTCCCAAGGATTGTCCTCAATCTTCTTGAAGCCAAGAGAAATCTTGTGGGTTTCAGCGTCAAGCGCCTTAACGTAAACCTCAACCTGATCGCCTACGTTAACGATTTCTGACGGATGCTTAATGCGGGTCCAAGAAAGCTCGCTGATATGAATCATACCGTCAATTCCGCCGATGTCAACAAAAGCGCCGTAATTTGTTAAAGACTTAACTGTGCCTGAAAGCTTCATACCCTCTTCAAGCTTAGCCCAAGCCTCTTCACGCGCAGCCTTTCTTTCCTCGTTAACAACAACCTTGATTGAGCCTGTAGCACGTCTTCTTGCAGGGTTGATGTCAATAATCTTGAACCTTGCAGTTGTGCCCTTTAAAATATCAAGCTCCTGATTGCGCGGAATACCTGTTAATGAAGCAGGGATAAATACGCCGGTGCCCTTTACGGTTGCGATAACGCCGCCGCGGACAACTCTTGTAATTATGCCTTCAAGAACATCGTCGTTTTCTTTAGCGGCAACGATGTCATCCCAGCCTCTGTACTCATCGGTCTTTTTCTTTGAAAGTTTAAGTACGCCTTCCTGATCGTCTGTTTTCAGAATCATCAGGTCAAGAACATCGCCGACTGAAACAACGTCTTCACATTTGTCAAACGGCTCTGATGATAAATCATCATAGGCGATTACGCCTGTCTGCTTCCTGCCGATAACATCAACGAATACCTCTGACGGTGTGATGTTAACAACAGTTCCCTTAACGATTTTGCTTGTGTCATCATCGCTGAAAGATTGTTCGAGCATTTCTGCGAAGGTTTCACCATCAGCAGATGCTTCGACAGCAGCCTTATCGGCAGTATCAGCGGTTTCTGCTGTCTCAGCAGCAACTTCAGCTGCCTCAACTTCCTTTTCTTTAATTTCTTCGGACATGGTTTTTAGTACCTCCTTAATGATTACGGACGGTGTTGACGCGCCCGCTGTAACTCCAACTACTTTATAAGGCGATAAATCAAGCAAAGAAAGCTCCGCCGCAGTTTCTATTAAAAACGTGGGCGCATTTTCAGAGCAAACATCACGCAGCTTACATGTATTGGACGAATGGCGACCTCCGATAACAATCATTGCGTCGCACTCCTTGGACAGTGACGCCGCTTCTGTTTGCCTATCAGATGTAGCATTACATATTGTATCAAATATTTCGCAGTTTGTACATACTTTTTTTATAATTTTCTCGCATTTTTTCCATTCTTCAAGGCTGAAAGTGGTTTGACAAACGCAAATCATTGTCAAATCTACATCAAACTCCTCATTTTTGAGAATGCTGAGCAGTTCATTTTCATTTTTGAACACATAGCTTTTGCCCGTGCAGAACGAACGGAAGCCCTTAACCTCGGGATGATTTTCATCGCCCGCAATAAGAGTAACGGCTTCAGGCGGCTGTTTTTTTACGATGGAATGAATTTTTAAAACGAATGGGCAGGTTGCGTTTACAAACGGAATCTGCCTTTCCTCAATATCCTCAATAACCTCTTTTTCGACGCCGTGGGTTCGGATTACGATTTTGTAGCCCTCCCTGCAGTCCGACGGACTTTCAATTGTGTCAACGCCCTTTGCTTTCAAATCGTCAACAAGCTGCTGATTATGAATTATCGGACCGAGGGTGCAGACCTTTTCGCCCTTTTCAACAAGGTCGTATACAAGATTAACCGCCCTGTCAACCCCGAAGCAGAAGCCCGCCGTTTTTGCAAGCTTAATCTGCATTCTTGGCATCCTCCCAGAGAGCAAGGATATTGTCCATAACCATTCCTGCTGCGGCGTGGATTTCGTCCTGCGAAACCTCTGCCTTATCAAGACCGAGCTCTGCGTTTGTTAACATTCTGCCGAAAGTTACCTTTGTTTTTTTGAAAGGCTTAACCTTACCCTTTGCGTAAATTGCAACGGGCAGCACGTCCGCGCCCGTATTGTGAGCGATAATTGCAACGCCCGACTTTGCCTTCTGCGGCACGCCGTTCTTATCCTTGATACGCTTACCCTCGGGGCAGAGCGCCATAACGTGCCCCTCGTTGATAATCTTTTCGCCGTATTCGATTGCCTTAGCGCTGTCGCCCTTTCCCCTGTTTACAGGAAAGCCGTAAAGGTGCTTGATAATCCAGCCGACAACGGGGTTTTTGAAAAGCTCAATTTTTGCCATAAAGTGAAGCGCAGGCATTTCCTTAGGCAGTGAAGCAAAAAGCGGGTCCGCCATACAGGTATGGTTAATTGCAACTATGTACTTTTTGTTATCCTTAGGAATATTCTCAAGCCCCTTAAACTCTACGGGATAAAGCACCTTGAAAATGGGGCCGACATATTTTTTTACCAAGCCGTAAAACTTGTAGTGCTTAACAACGGAATAATCAAAATCAACCATTATTTGAGCCCTCCCTTTTCCCTGATAATGTTTATGATATAAGCAATGCTTTCGTCAAGCGTAAGCTCTGAAGTATCCGCCATAACGGATTCCTCGGTAGGCTTCAGCGGCGCGATTTCGCGGTGGCTGTCCTGATAATCGCGTTTGTTGACGTCCTCTAAAACCTCCTCGTACGAAACGCTTTCGCCTTTCTCAACAAGCTCTTTATAACGGCGCTGAGCGCGGCATTCGGGAGAGGCAAAAAGGAAGATTTTTACCTGTGCGTCGGGAAGAACAACCGTGCCGATGTCCCTGCCGTCCATAATTACGTTATTTGTGCGGGCAATACTTCTCTGAAGCTCAAGAAGAAACGCGCGAACCTCGGGAATTTTGGAAACGTTTGAAGCGCCCATTGAAATTTCCTGAGTGCGAATTAAGGAAGAAACATCCTCCCCGTTAAGAATTACGCACTGCGCTCCGTTTT
>CADBUK010000035.1 GCA_902797915.1 Oscillospiraceae bacterium | reverse complement strand
TTGTCGTTTTTCGTCTTTTGCTCGGGAGGTTCGCTTTCTTTTCGCTTTTGTCCCTTGCGAATTGACAAGGCGGTTTTTTTGTGCTAAACTAACAATAATTATGCTTAAAAATTATATATTATTGCAAAGGTTGAATATATGAACAAATTTAAATGTGATTGCGCACTCAGGCACTTGCGCCGTACGGCAGCGCTGCTGATTGTTTTTGTTCTGCTTTTCTCCGCCGTTTTTGTTGTGGCTTGCGCAAACCATAATTGTAACGGTGCTGATTGTCGGATATGCGAACAGGTGCAGATTTGTTTGCGAAATATGAATATTACCGTTGCCGCGTCTCAGGTATGCGCAGCGGCGGCGCTTTGGCTTGCGCTGATTGTTTTAATAATTAACGGGTCGGCGGCGCAGAACGCCGAAACCCCGATAACTCTGAAGGTTAAAATGCTGAATTAGCCTGCTTTTTCGCTTTTTAACCTATATTTCAGGAGGATTTTTATGAAGAATATTAAAAAAGCACTGGCGGTTTTACTTTGCCTTGCTGTTATTATATGCGCGTTTTCCGCTTGCTCGTCAGGCGGGGAGAGCAATACGGGCTCTGAAAAACTCAACATCGTCTGCACCGTTTTCCCTGAATACGACTGGGTAATGCAGGTGCTTGGCGATAAGGCAGAAAACGCAGAGGTTACTCTGCTTCTTGATAACGGCGTTGATTTGCACAGCTATCAGCCCACCGCGCAGGATATAATTAAAATATCAAGCTGCGATTTATTCGTTTACGTTGGCGGCGAGTCTGACGCCTGGGTTGCCGACACGCTTAACGAAGCAAAAAATCAGAATATGGCTGTAATTAACCTTATGGAAGTGCTCGGCACCCTTGCAAAAGAGGAAGAGGTTGTTGAGGGTATGCAGGCAGAGGCGGAGGAAGACGCCGAGGAAGCCGAGGAGGGACCCGAATATGACGAGCACGTTTGGCTTTCGCTTAAAAATGCACAGCTTTTTGTAAGCAAAATTGCCGTTGAGCTCAGCAAAATCGACGCGGAAAACAAGGACGCTTACCTTGCAAACGCGGACGCTTATTCGGACAAGCTTTCCGCGCTTGACGATGAGTACAGCGCCGCAGTTAACGCAGCGAGCAATACCACGGTGCTGTTCGGCGACCGTTTCCCGTTCAGATATTTGGCTGATGATTACGGCTTGAATTACTACGCTGCGTTTGTCGGCTGCTCTGCCGAAACTCAGGCAAGCTTTGAAACGGTTTCCTTCCTTGCAGGCAAGGTTGACGAGCTCGGTCTGCCCGCGGTTTTCGCTATTGAGGGCACGGACCACAGCCTTGCGCAGACGATTATTAACAACACGTCAGCAAAAAATCAGCAGCTTCTTGTGCTTAACTCAATGCAGTCCACAACGTCGCAGGACGCTGAAAACGGCGCAAATTATCTTTCAATTATGCAAAGCAACCTTGAGGTATTAAAGCAGGGTATTGCTTAGGAGTAAAAAATGGCTTTATTAATCGGAAAAAATTTAACGCTTGGTTACAACTCCAAGGCGGTGCTTTCAGGGCTTAACTTTGAGGTTAACAGCGGCGATTATCTGTGCATAGTCGGCGAAAACGGCTCGGGTAAATCAACCCTGATGAAAACTGTTTTGGGGCTTCAGTCGCCCCTTGAGGGCAGCATTGAGTTTGCGGACGGTTTAAAGCAAACCGAAATCGGTTATCTGCCTCAGCAAACCGTCGTGCAAAGGGATTTTCCTGCGTCCGTCTGGGAAATCGTACTTTCAGGCTGTCTTAATAATTCAAAGGGCTTTTTCTATTCAAAAGAGGATAAGGCAAGGGCAATGGAAAACATTGCCCTTATGGGCCTTGAAAATCTTACAAAGCGCTGCTACCGCGAGCTTTCGGGCGGACAGCAGCAGAGAGTTCTGCTTGCAAGGGCGCTTTGCGCAACCTCAAAAATGCTGCTTCTTGACGAGCCCGTTTCGGGCCTTGACCCGAAGGTTACGGCTGAGATGTATCAGCTTATTGACTCGCTCAACAAGCAGGGTATTACTATAATTATGATTTCACACGATTTGCACGCTGCGGTGCAGTATGCAAGTCATATTCTGCACATTGACCACGATATTTTCTTCGGCACAAAAGAGGAATACCTCAACAGCAGCAAGGGCAGGCTGTTTCTTTCGTCAGACGGAGGTGAGGCATAATGCAGATTTTTGACACGCTGAACCATTATTTCAGCTTCGGTTTTGTGCGTTATGCGCTTATTGCGGGCGTGCTGATTGCGCTTTGCTCCTCGCTTCTGGGCGTAACGCTTGTGCTCAAGCGCTTTTCCTTTATCGGCGACGGTCTGTCTCACGTTGCGTTCGGCGCAATGGCGATTGCCGCAGTGCTCAGCATAACAAATAATATGCTCGTAATTCTGCCGATAACGGTTATCAGCGCGGTCCTGCTTTTAATGGGCGGGGAAAACCGTAAGATTAAGGGCGACGCCTCCGTTGCAATGATTTCGGTCGGCTCGCTTGCAATCGGTTATCTGCTGATGAACATCTTTTCAAAATCGGCAAACATCTCGGGCGACGTATGCTCAACCCTGTTCGGCTCAACCTCAATCTTAACGCTCAGCATTTTTGACGTATGGCTCTGCGTTATTCTTTCCGTTGTGGTTGTGGCGGTGTTCATTCTGTTTTACAACAAGATTTTTGCGGTAACCTTTGATGAGGGCTTTGCAAGGGCAACGGGCATCAAAGCGTCTGCTTACAATCTTCTTATTGCGGTTATCATTGCGGTAATTATCGTGCTTGCAATGAATTTGGTAGGCTCGTTGCTGATTTCGGCGCTGGTAATTTTTCCTGCGCTTTCGGCAATGCGCGTGTTTAAAAATTTCCGTTCCGTAACAATCTGCTCCGCCGTATTTTCGGTTGTGTGCTCCGTGCTGGGAATTATGATTTCCGTTCTGTTCGGCACACCCGTCGGCTCAACGATTGTTGCGGTAGATATTGTCGGCTTTTTGCTGTTTTATCTTATCGGAGCAATTAAAAAATAAGGGAGTTTAAATATGAAAAAAAGGCTTTTTGCAGCGCTCTGCCTTGTGCTTTGCATTTTGCTTGCCTTTTCGGGTTGCTCGGGCGGCGGCAGTAATAAGGAAACCACCACCGAGCCTGCGGCAATTGACGTTGATTTAACTCAGCTCAGCAGCACAATGGTTTATTCAGAGGTTTATAATATGATGACAACGCCCGCGGATTATGAGGGCAAAATTATTAAAATGAAGGGTCCGATGTCCGTCCTTAACGCAAGCGATACGGGGCTGACCTATTATTCGGTTATTATTTCGGACGCAACGGCTTGCTGCCAGCAGGGCGTGGAGTTCGTCTGGGTTGACCACGAGGACTCCGATTATCCGCCTCAGGGTACGGAGGTTACCGTAACGGGTAAGTTTGAAACCTATTACGAAGGTGAGAATATGTTTGTACACCTTGTTTCAAACGACGTTGAATTTACGGCTGCATAATTTTATTTTTAATAAAGGGAGAAAAAATGGCTTCAAGCAGGGAATATCTTGAGTTTGTTCTTGAACAGCTTTCGGGACTGGACGGCGTATCCCACCGCGCAATGATGGGGGAATACATTATTTATTATCAGGGCAAGGTGATCGGCGGAATTTATGACGACAGATTTTTGGTTAAGCCCACAAAATCCGCAAAGGCACTGATGCCCGACGCCCCGTTTGAATTGCCCTATGAGGGCGCAAAGGAAATGCTGCTTGCGGATGTTGATAACCGCGAGCTGCTGTTCAAGCTCCTCCCCGCAGTTGCAAGCGATTTACCTAAAAAGAAGTAAAAAAAGCCGCCACGGAAAAACCGTGGCGGTTTGCTTTTGTTTAATTACTGCTCAACGGGGTAAACAGAAACCTTTTTCCTGTCCTTGCCCATTCTCTCAAACTTAACCTTGCCGTCGATAAGAGCGTAAAGAGTGTCGTCAGAACCGATTCCAACGTTGTTGCCGGGATGAATGTGTGTTCCTCTCTGGCGATAAAGAATATTGCCTGCAAGAACAAACTGACCGTCAGCTCTCTTTGCGCCGAGGCGCTTGGACTCGGAATCACGGCCGTTCTTGGTAGAACCCATACCTTTCTTATGAGCGAAAAGCTGTAAATCTAACTTGAGCATTATTACACCTCCGATATAATCACATTAATATTTTCAGGATAATCCTTTTGCAGCTCGCTTAAATGAAGCTTTAAGCCCTGCAGCGTATCCTGTGCGGAAATCGGGTTTTCATTTATTTTCAGCAGCAGCCAGCCGTCCTTCGCCTCAGCCTGTGCGCTGAGCTTTAAAACCTCGGTAACGGTGTTCGCTGCCATCAGGCACGCGCTTGAAACAAAGGCGCAGATTAAATCTTCCCCGTGGGGCGCGCTCATTGAATGTCCGCTTGCCTCAAAGCCGATAAGTTTATTACCCGATTGTAAAAATTCAACTTTAATCATAGCGCTTACGCGTTGATTGCGGTAATCTCAACCTTTGTGTAAGGCTGGCGATGACCCATCTTGCGCTTTTCATTCTTCTTAGGCTTGTAAGTGAAAACAGTGATTTTCTTGCCCTTGCCGTTTTTAAGCACCTTTGCCTTAACGCTTGCACCCTCGCAAGCCTTGCCTGCCTTGATGCCGTCGTCGCCGCTGATTGCGATTGCGTCAAAGGTTACCTCTTCAGCTTCGTCAACGCCGAGCTTCTCAACGTAGAGCACGTCGCCCTCAGAAACTCTGTACTGCTTTCCGCCTGTTACGATAACTGCGTACATAAACATTTTTACCTTTCTCAAGACTCGCTACGATAGGCGTACTCCAAACATATTTCGTGATTAGAGTGTTTTGCAAGCAAAGCACTAAAAATCACTCCGTATGTTTCTCGTTTCAAATCAAAATTTCGGCAAAGCCTGCTTTTTGATTTGTATGAGAATGAGTCTCTTTATTGCCCATAATATGCGGCTTAAAAATATTAGCACACAATTCCCCCAAAGTCAACGCTTTTTTATAAATAATTTGCATGTGTAATTTTGTAATCCATATATTGAATTTTAAATTATTTTTCTACAATATATTGATACCGAAAAATTTTTCTTTACAAATTAATTATAATATGCTATAATCCTTTTCGCTGAATACGAATTACTCGGTTTTGGGCGCAGGCTGTAATGCAGATTCACCTTTCCCGCTACTGTGTTTTTCGCAAATCGGCAAATATTTTAAATGAGGTGGATATTATGACACAGGCTGAAAAGCAGGCAATTATGCAGGAATATGCAACTCACGAGGGCGACACCGGTTCTCCCGAGGTTCAGATTGCAGTTCTTACAAAGAGAATCAATGAGCTCACAGAGCATCTCAAGGTTCACAAGAAGGATAATCATTCTCGCCGCGGTCTTCTCAAGATGGTTGGTCACAGAAGAAACCTTCTCGCTTATCTTTACAAGAAGGATATTGAAAGATACCGTGCACTTGTTGCAAAGCTCGGTATCCGTGATACTCTTGACAGATAATCGTTTTGCAGACGGTATGGCTTAATACCGTCTGCTTTTTGTCTTTTGTTTTCAAAAGGAGGAGCATTAATAGTAGTAAATTGAGGGCGCTTGATGTAAAAAACGCTTTGAATTTATTACTATTGCACCTCCTTTCTGAATAAATTAAAATCTTAAAATTTTAAAGAGGTGTAAAAATGTTTTTCAAGAATTACAAAAAATGGGAAACTGAATTTGCAGGCAGACCGTTCAGCCTTGAAACAGGCAAAATGGCTGGCCTTGCCAACTCTGCGTTCCTTGCCAGTTACGGCGACACTCAGGTGCTCTGCACCGTTACGGCTTCCGCTAAGCCGCGCGAGGGCGTGGATTTCTTCCCGCTTTCAGTTGATTATGAAGAGAAGATGTACTCAGTGGGCAGAATTCCCGGCTCCTTCCTCCGCCGCGAAGGCAGAGCAGGGGAGAAGGCAATTCTCACAAGCCGCTGCATTGACAGACCTATCCGTCCTCTTTTCCCCAAGGATTTGAGAAACGATTGCTCAGTTGTTGCAACCGTAATGAGCGTTGACCCCGATTGCTCTCCCGAGATTGCTGCCGCAGTAGGCGTTTCCGCTGCGCTTGCAACCTCCGACATTCCGTGGGACGGCCCGATTTCTTCCGTAAACGTTGGTCTTGTTGACGGCGAGATTGTGCTTAACCCAACTCTTGAGCAGAGGGAAAAGACAGACTTAACCTTAACCGTTGCTTCAACCGCAGACCTTGTTGCTATGATTGAGGCAGGCGGTAACGAAATCCCCGATGACAAAATGTTTGAATGTATTATGGCGGGCCACGAGGAAAACAAAAAGATGGTTGCCTTCATTCAGAGCATTGTTGACGAGGTTGGCAAGCCCAAGTTTGAGTATGAGTCCTCCGACCCCGACCCCGAAATCTTTGCCGAGATTGAGGCGTTCTGCATTGAGGACGTTAAGAAGGCGCTTGACACTGACGACAAGCTTGTTCGTGACGAGGCTCTGCTTCCGATTTACGAGGCTGTTCACGAAAAGTATGACGAGCAGTTTGAGGGTAACGAGGCTAAGCTTGACGAGATTATGTATCTTGTTCAGAAGCACGTTGTACGCAGCTGGCTCAAGGATGAGCATAAGCGCGTTGACGGCAGAGGTATTGACGATATCCGCCCGCTTAACGCAGAGATTGACCTGCTCAAGAGAACGCACGGCTCAGGTATGTTCACAAGAGGTCAGACTCAGGTGCTTTCAGTTACAACGCTCGGCCCGATGAGCGACGCTCAGATGCTTGACGGTCTTGACGAGCAGACCGAAAAGAGATATATCCACCACTACAACTTCCCGTCCTACAGCGTTGGCGAAACAAAGCCTTCACGCGGACCGGGCAGAAGGGAAATCGGCCACGGCGCGCTTGCTGAAAAGGCGCTCGTTCCCGTGCTTCCCACCGTTGATGAATTCCCGTACGCAATCCGCGTAGTATCCGAGGTGCTTTCCTCAAACGGTTCAACCTCACAGGGCTCCGTTTGCGGTTCAACCCTTTCCCTTATGGCAGCAGGCGTTCCGATTAAAGCTCCCGTTGCAGGTATCAGCTGCGGTCTTATCACAGGCGAGCAGGGCGTTTACGGCGACTTTATGACGATGGTTGACATTCAGGGACTTGAGGATTTCTACGGCGATATGGACTTTAAGGTTGCGGGCACCAAGAACGGTATCACCGCAATTCAGATGGACTTAAAGGTTCACGGTCTTACTCCCGAAATCATTAAAGAGGCTTTTGCAAAAACTCACAAGGCAAGAAATTACATCCTTGATGAAATTATGCTTCCCGTTATCAGCGAGCCCCGCAAGGAGCTTTCTCCTTACGCTCCCAAGATGGTTACCCTTTCTATCGACCCTGATAAAATCGGCGACGTTATCGGCAAGGGCGGAAAGGTTATTCAGGAAATTCAGGCAGACTTTGACGTTAAGATTAACATTGAGGAAGACGGCAGAGTTTACATCAGCGGCATTGATATTGACAAGTGCAACGGCGCTGCGGATGTTGTTCGTCTTATCGCTACAGACCCCGAGGTTGGCGCGTTCTACAATGGCGTTGTAACCAGACTGATGAACTTCGGCGCGTTTGTTGAAATCGCACCCGGCAAGGAAGGCCTTGTTCATATCTCACGCCTTGACGTTAAGCACGTTGATAAGGTTGAGGATGTTTGCGCAGTAGGCGATACGATGATTGTTAAGTGCATTAACATCACTGAGGAAGGCAAGATTGACCTTTCCAGAAGGGACGCTATGATTGAGCTTGACGGTATGAAGCCCGAAAACGAAATCGACGACGTTCCCGGCAAGCCTCGCAGAAACAATAACAACAGAGGTCCCCGCCGCCCGAGAAAAGACTAATTGAAATAAAAAAATGAACGGCTGTCCTGTTTTACGGGGCAGCCATTTTTGCGTATTATTTTATGTTGGATGTTGCCTCTTTGCCGTTGCTGTCAGCTTGCGAGGCACTCTGTATTTATTAATGTTGAAAATCGTTTGCGTTTATGCTATTATGCAACTTAGGATATTTACGGCGTTTTTTAAATGATTGAGGAAAAATAATGGTTAAAGGAAATATATACGGAAAATTTATAGGCGATAAAAACTTTTATAAGCGTATTCTTGCTATCTCTGTTCCGATTATGGTGCAAAGCGGCATAACAAATTTTGTAAGCCTGCTGGATAATATTATGGTCGGCAGAATCGGCACCGAGCAGATGAGCGGCGTGGCGATTGTAAATCAGTTGATTTTTGTGTTTTATCTCTGCTGCTTCGGCGGCTTTGCGGGCGCAGGAATTTTTACCGCTCAGTATTACGGCGCTAAGGATAACGAGGGCATACGCAACACCTTTCGCTATAAGCTGTGGCTCGGTCTCGTGCTGCTGATTATTGCGCTGTCTGTTTTTCTGTTTTACGGAGAGGACTTGATTTCGCTTTATCTTAGGGGAACGGACGACGGCGGCGACCCTGCCGCCGCACTTGCTTACGGTAGCGGCTATCTCAAAATAATGCTGTTTTCACTGCCTGCGTTTGCGCTTGTGCAGGTATATTCAAACACCCTGCGCGAATGCGGTGAAACCGTTGTTCCTATGCGGGCGGGGCTTGCGGCTGTGGCGGTTAACCTGATATTTAACTATCTCCTTATTTACGGAAAGCTCGGCTTTCC
>CADBUK010000034.1 GCA_902797915.1 Oscillospiraceae bacterium | reverse complement strand
ATTTCTGTTGTATTCATAATTCAGCCCTCCTTATTTCGGTAATACGCCAAAGCCGTAAAATGCGATGGACATAAGGCAGGCGGTTAACAGCACAGCGGGTGTGCCCTTAAATGCCTTCGGAAAATCGTTCTTTTCGGTCTTTTCACGGATACCCGCCATAATTACAATTGCAATGCAGAAACCTACCGAAGTACCTACGCCGCAAACAAGGCTTGTAATAAAGTTGAAGTCTTTCTGAACGTTTGTTAAAGCAACGCCGAGAACAGCGCAGTTTGTTGTAATTAAAGGAAGGTAAACGCCAAGCGCCTTATAAAGCGGAGGCACAAATTTCTTGAGAAACAGCTCAACAAGCTGTACAAGAAATGCAATTACCATAATGAAAACAATCGTTTTCAGATATGTAAGATTGTATTTAACAAGAATGTTTGTGTAAAGCAGGGAGGCAACCATAGAAGAAAGAGTGATAACAAATATTACCGCTCCGCCCATACCTGCTGCGGTTTTAACGCTTTTTGAAACGCCGAGGAAGGGGCAGATTCCAAGGAACTGCGAAAGAACAACGTTGTTAATAAGCGCTGTTGAAATCAAAACAAGAAACAGTGTATTAGCCATTATTCTTTACCTCCGTTCCTTCTTCGTGTTTCTTTGAGCAATTAGCACAGTCGCCGTTGCAGCCGCCGTCGTCTTTAACGTGGCGGTTTGCGCCTTTAAGCTTCAGCTTGTTCTGTACGGCGCAGAGCATTGCAAGAATGAAGAATGCGCCGGGTGCCATAACGAATATTGAAATGGGCTCGTAACTGTCAGGCATAATCTGCAAGCCGAAAATTGTGCCGTTTCCGAGAAGCTCACGGATAATTCCTATTGTGGTTAAACCGATTGTGAAGCCAAGTCCTATTCCTATACCGTCAAAGATTGAAAGCAGGGGATTGTGCTTGTTTGCGTATGACTCGGCTCTGCCGAGGATTATGCAGTTAACAACAATCAGGGGAATGAAAATACCGAGACTGTCATAAAGCGATTTAACATATGCGTGCATAACCATTTCAATAACGGTTACGAATGACGCAATAATCGTGATATATACTGGTACGCGAACTGCGTCGGGAATAATCTTTCTCAACAGAGAAATCATAAAGTTTGAAAGGATTAAAACAGCCATTGTTGCAGCGCCCATACCAAGTCCGTTTTTAGCGCTTGTGGTAACTGCAAGAGTAGGACACATTCCAAGCATAAGCACGAAGGTCGGGTTTTCTTTTACAATGCCGTTATAAAGTCTTTCAGCAATGCCTTTCATATGTCTCACACTCCTTTCAATGAACTGTTATAAAATGAAATTGCTTCGTTAACAGCTTCCGTTATTGCGCGTGTGGTAATTGTTGCGCCGCTGATTGCGTCAATTTCATTATTGTCGTGGTTAGCGCCAGTTTTTGAAAATGTAATTTCGCTTGCCGACAGCCCTGAAAACTGTGAAGCAAATTCGTCTTCAAGCGATTTTGCGCCGAGACCGGGCGTTTCGTTTGCTTTAATTACGGAAAATGCAGTGATTTCGCCGTCGTTGGTAATTCCGATTGCAATCTGAATATCGCCGCCGTAAGCGTTTGGAGAAGTGGCATCAACAACATAGCCGATTGTGTTTCCGCTTTCATCAACTGCTTTAAGCGCGGTGTTAATTGTAATGTCGGAATTAGCTGCAGTATAGCCTGATAACAAAGCGTCAAAATCTTCAATTTCTACTACGTCAGCCGCGTCGGAATATACATTCATATAAACTGCGGCTTTCGCGTTAGCTTCAGCAGTTGCTATCGGCTCTGCAGTAACCTGATTTAATACTGCAAGAATTGAAACCGAAATTAATGCAACTACAAAGAGGACAATTATATTTTTAAATGCGCCGGATTTTTGTTTAGCCATTCTTTTTGCCCCCCTTAAACTTAATTACTTCCTTACATCCGAACGGGTGGGGAACAGTGACTTTTTCAATCAGCGGAACAAGAAGATTGCCGATAATTACAGCGTACGATACGCCGTCAGCAGTTGAGCCGAGCGTTCTGAACAATGCTGTAAGCACGCCGATAACAATTGCATATATCAGCCTGCCGTTTGCGGTAATCGGGCTTGTTACGTAGTCGTTAGCCATAAAGAACGCGCCTACGAGCAAGCCGCCTGAAAGCACCTGCATAAGAAGATAATTAGCGTCAAAGCCGTCGCCCTGAATAAGACGGATAATTGCAATAACGCTGATAGTTGTTGCTATGTAAATGCAGGGAATGCTCGGAGTAATAACCTTTTTAATCAGGAGATATGCTGCGCCGATAAATATGGCAATTGCGCTGACTTCGCCGATACATCCGCCGTGGTTACCTATAAGCAGCGTAAGAATGTCAACGCTGCCGCCCTCTCTCATAACTGCAAGCGGAGTTGCGCCCGAAATTCCGTCAATCTCAAAGTTAGTCATTCTCTGAGTAAATGAAATCATAAGGAAGCATCTGCCTGCAAGAGCGGGATTCATAAAGTTCTGGCCAAGACCGCCGAAAAGCATCTTTACAACAATAATTGAGAATGCCGCTCCGATTACAACCATCCACCAGGTAGCAGTCGGCGGAAGGTTAACAGCAAGAATTAAGCCTGTAACAAGCGCACTGCCGTCGAATACCGTTATCGGCTTTTTAGCAAGATATTCATATCCTGCTTCAAATGCAACGCAGCTTACTGCGCTGACGATTATAAGCATTAACGAGTTCAGTCCGAAATGATAAACGCCGAAAGCAAGGGTGGGAATAAGCGCAATCGCTACGTCAAGCATTATTTTTTGTGTTGAACTCTTATCACGCACGTGCGGTGATATTGATACGTTAAACATTAACTTATTCCTCCTTCCTTATTTCTGCTTTGCTTTCTCTTCACGAACTTTAACTCTGCCGAGTTTAAACATCTGAGTAAGCGGAATTTTTGCGGGGCAGACGAATGCGCAGGAACCGCATTCAATACATTCCATACCGCCAAGCTTTTCAAATTCCTCAATATTCTCTTTCTTCATTGCCTGACCCATAAGCTGAGGCACAAGCGACTGCGGACAAGCTAAAACGCATCTGCCGCAGTGAATACAGTTGGTTTCTTTAGCATCGGCAACGTCGTCCTTTTCAAATACAAGTATTGAAGAAGACGTCTTTACAATGGGTACGTCAATGCTGCCCATAGCAAAGCCCATCATAGGACCGCCAGATATGTATTTTACAGCCGTTTCCTTTGCTCCGCCTGCAGATTCTAAAACGTATCTGTGGCTTACACCGAGCGGAACGTCAAAGTTTGCGCCCTCATTAACAGCCTCGCCCGTAACGGTAACAATTCCGTGAATGAGTGGCATATTTTTATATACAGCCTCATATATAGCAAACACAGTGCCGACGTTATCAACAATGCAGCCCTTATCTGCAGGAAGCATCCTTGAATGTATCTTACGCTTGGTAACAGCGTATATCAGCTGTCTTTCGCCGCCCTGCGGATATTTAGTCTTGAGCGGGCAAACGTCAATTCTGTCGTCAATTCTTGCAATTCGGGTCATTGTTTCAATAGCGTCCGGCTTGTTATCCTCAATGCCGATATATGCTTTTGCTTTGGGGAATATTTTTAAAATTGCCTGCGCGCCTCTTAAAATTTCCTCAGGCTTTTCCATCATAAGCCTGTAGTCAGAGGTAAGGTAAGGCTCGCATTCCGCGCCGTTAATTATAATAGTGTCAATATCGTGCGCATTTTTGGGCGAAAGCTTAACGTAAGTCGGGAAGCCTGCACCGCCGAGTCCGACAATGCCTGCGTTTTTAACCGCTTCAATTATCTGTTCGCCTGTTAAATCGTCAAGGCTTCTTTCCTCGCCGAAGCCCTCAACGGTTTCGTCAAGCCTGTCGTTTTCAATAACAATGCAGTCAACCTTGCTGCCGTTGATAGTCAGCCTTTTTTCAATACCCTTTACAGTGCCTGAAACGGAGCTGAATATCGGCGCGCCGATAAATCCTCCCGCCTCTGCAATCATCTGTCCTTTTAACACACGGTCGCCCTTGCTGACAATGGGCTTTGATGGTGCGCCAAGGTTTTGATTTAACGGGAAAACCATTATATCCTCAGCGTCAAGCTTAACGATGGGGCAGTCCATTGTAAGCTCTTTTCCGCCGTAAGGATGAACGCCTCTTTTAAATGTTTTTAGCTTCATCTTCCATATTCCTTTCCAAGAATAATTATAAAAATATTTTATCATAATATATTAAAACAATCAATATATAATTTTAGATAGATTTATTAATGTGACATAATACTAAAAATATAGACAAGCTTAATTTTTACAAATTGTTCATAATTTTACGCGTTTTATTTAATTTTTTAGTTGAAATTTGCAATTATTAATGTTATACTTATTACAGATTTTATAAGGAGGGTACTGCCTTGAGTAAAGAATCAAAGCTTGCTAAGAAGGAAGCTAAGGCTGCCAAGAAAGCTGCTAAGGCTGAAAAGGCTGCTCAGAAGGCTGCCGCTAAAGCTGAAAAGAAGCACGCAAAGGATTACGATAAGTTCGTAAAGAAAACCACCAAAGAAAATGAAAAGGGTGCAAAAAAAGCCGCTTCTAAGGGTGTTGAATTTACGGCTGCCGAAATTCCCGCTATTGAGGAATTCAAATCCAAGTCAGAGCTTAAAGCTATTAAGGCTAACGACAAGGCTTATGCCGCTTATGTAAAAAAGATAAATAAGAAAAACGCAAAGCTTGAAAAGAAAGCTGCAAAGAAGGGAACTCCGTTTGTTCCGCTTGCTATTCCCGAGAAGGATGAGGTTATCCTTACCGAGAATAAAAAGAAGAAGATTATTAAGATGATTTTCTTAATCCTTCTTATCTGGCTTATGGTTTACTTTATCATTATGTGGTTCCTTTATGTGCCGACTGTTAAGCCTGCAAATGAAGACACTACTGCTGAGGATTCATCAAAGGTTTATGATTACGAGGGCTATTCAAATCCCCACGAAATCACAACAACACCTGATTACAGCATTTCAGATGCAAAGCGCTTCTTACAGCAGGTTATCCACGATAACTATAAGGTAATCGGTTATTCATCCGATGTTAGCAATTCAGGCATCACTTATAATAACAAGCTGGTTAATGTTAATAACGCTGAATGCTATGTATTCTCTTGCTCAGGCAAAACATTTGCCGTTTCCGTTAAGCTTTCTGCTTGCTATGTATATGAGAACGGTAAGTATGAGCCATTAACTTTTAATGACACAAACATTATTTTTAAGTAAATAAATTAAAGGCTCGGAATTCCGAGCCTTTCTTTTTTTATCTTTTAGTTTTTAAGACTGTGAAGCGGAGCGGGGATTTTACCGCCTCTGTTAATGAATTTTGCGGGAGAGTTGGTGTTAACCTTCATAACGGGACCCGAGCCTAACAAGCCGCCGAATTCAAGCTCATCGCCGATGTTTTTGTTAATGGCGGGAATAACTCTTACCGCAGTGGTTTTTCCGTTTATCATACCGATTGCTGCTTCGTCGGCAATAATGCCGCTTATCGTTTCAGCAGTTGTGTTGCCGGGAATAACAATCATATCAAGACCAACGGAGCATACTGCCGTCATCGCTTCAAGCTTTTCTATTGTAAGCGCGCCGCATCTTGCAGCGTCAATCATACCTGCGTCTTCGGATACGGGAATAAATGCGCCCGAAAGTCCGCCTACGCTTGATGAAGCCATAACGCCTCCCTTTTTTACAGCGTCGTTAAGCATTGCAAGGCATGTAGTTGTGCCAGGTGCGCCGCATTTTTCAAGCCCGATTTCCTCAAGTATATGCGCAACGGAATCGCCGACTGCAGGCGTAGGAGCAAGCGATAAGTCAACAATACCGAACGGAACGCCAAGTCTCTGTGAAGCCTCAACGCCGACAAGCTGACCCATTCTTGTAATTTTAAATGCTGTTTTCTTGATAAGCTCGGCAATTTCGTTAATGCTGTAATCGGGATGTTTTGATACTGCCGAACGAACAACGCCGGGACCCGAAACGCCGACGTTAATTACACAGTCAGGCTCGGAAACACCGTGAAACGCACCTGCCATAAAAGGATTATCCTCAGGAGCGTTACAAAATACAACGAGCTTTCCTGCTGCAATACAATTGTCGTCTTTGGTAAGCTCTGCCGCTTCCTTAACCTTTTGACCCATCAGCTTAACTGCGTCCATATTAATACCCGCCTTAGTTGAGCCGATATTAACAGATGAGCAAAGGTGCTGAGTCTGCGCAAGAGCCTGAGGAATGGAGTTAATAAGCTCTAAATCTCCTGCTGAAAAGCCCTTTTGAACAAGCGCCGAGTAGCCGCCTATAAAGTTTACGCCTATGGTCTGCGCCGCTTTTTCAAGCGTCAGGGCGTATTTAACAGGGTCTCCGCCGCTAATTCCCGTAAGCATAGCAATCGGAGTTACGGAAACGCGCTTGTTAATAATCGGAATACCGTACTGCTTTTCGATTTCTTCGCCCGTTGCAACAAGCTTTTCAGCCTTTTTGCATATTTTGTCATATACGTTATCGCAGGCCTTGTCTATGTTTTTGTCAGCGCAATCCAGAAGTGAAATGCCCATAGTAATCGTTCTTATGTCAAGGCATTCATCCTGAATCATTCTGATAGTTTCAAGAATGTCGTAAGTGTTAATCATTATTTATGCTCCTATATTCTGTGCATTGAGTTAAAAATATCCTCGTTCATAACGTGAATCTGAAGCCCATTGTTTTCGCCAAGCGCCGAAAGCTTGTCTGAAAACTCCGCAAAGGGCATTTTACAATCGGAAACGTCTGCCATCATAATCATACAAAACATATCCTGAAGGATTGACTGAGTAACTTCAATAATATTTACATCATTTTCCGCACATATTGTTGAAACCTTTGCAAGAATACCAACCATATCCTTGCCAACTACTGTAATTACTGCTCTCATTACTGTTCCTCCGTAATAATTATTCAAAATTTACAAAAACGATTATAGCAAAGAGAGTATTTTTTTTCAATAAAAATGATTATAATATTTAAAAAATATTCAAAGTGTGTTATTATATATAAAAATGTCTGGAGAAAACTATGGAATTTGCAAATTTATTTGATTTACATACCCATTCAAAGCACTCTTTTGACGGTAATGATACCTGTGAAGAGCTTTGCAGGGCTGCTGTTGAGAAAAAGTTAACCGGTATTGCGATTACCGACCATTGCGATATTGACGGGGCTGACCTTGATGTTGACTCGCTTTGTAAAAATCTTCTTGCCGACGTAACTGCTTGCAAGATTAAGCATAACTGCAAGCAGTTTACAGTGCTTTCGGGGCTTGAAATAGGGCAGGGAATT
>CADBUK010000033.1 GCA_902797915.1 Oscillospiraceae bacterium | reverse complement strand
GGCTGACGCCTTCCTAATTTTTTTAACGTAGTTATTGTGCTAAAAGGCAGGAATTGAGGCTTATTATCCTTTAGAACAGGTGGGCTTATGCAGCGCTTTTTTTATTTATATTATTGCGCTGTCAAGCAATAATATAAATGCGGGCAATCCCTTCGTCAAAATATCCAAATAAGCCCTGTAATTATTTTGTAATTTTTTATAATTCGCAGATTTTAAAAATTTTTTAATTTTTAATTTGCTCCCTTATCTTGCGGAATTCGGGCAGCTTTCCATATACATATTGTTGTTTTTGTACGGTTTTCAGTTATTACAAAACAGTTTCATAATATTAAAAGGGCTTTATTTTTGCTAAACACTCTGTTATAATAACAGGGTAAATTTTACAACTACTGTTCGTTTGAACTTTTCTATAACAAAAGAGGGAAGAATTTTGGAAAATTTTGTAATTAACGGCGGGCACGAGCTGTTCGGCGAGGTTAATATCAGCGGCGCAAAAAATGCGGCTGTTGCTATTATTCCCGCGGCGCTTCTTGCCGATGACGTTGTCAGAATTGAAAATATACCCAACATTTCCGACGTTTCACTCAGCATTAAGATTTTGGCTCAGATGGGCGCGGAAATCAAAATGATTAATAAGGGCACGATTGAAGTGGATTCCCGCCCGATTAGGTATCAGAGCGTGCCTTACGAATTAACCTCGCATTTCAGGGCGGGCTATTACCTTATCGGCGCAATGCTTGGCAGGTATAAGCGTGCAGAGGTTGCTATGCCCGGCGGCTGCAACTTCGGCGTTCGCCCGATTGATTTGCACATAAAGGGCTTTGAAATGCTTGGCGCGGACGTCAAGATTGTTGACGGTATGGTTTGCGCAAATGCCGAAAAGCTTGTCGGCTCTTCAATTTATATGGACCAGGTTTCCGTAGGCGCAACAATTAACGTTATGCTTGCCGCAGTGCTTGCAAGGGGCTTAACGATTATTGAAAACGCCGCAAAGGAGCCGCATATCGTTGACGTGGCTAACTTCTTAAACTCAATGGGCGCGGACGTTCGCGGCGCAGGTACGGACGTTATTAAAATCCGCGGCGTTGAAAAAATGCACGGCTGCACCTATTCCATTATTCCCGACCAGATTGAAGCGGGAACATATATGGTGGCGGCTGCGGCTTGCGGCGGCGACGTGCTTGTTAAAAACGTTATTCCCAAGCATCTTGAGTCCATCAGCGCAAAGCTTCGTGAGGCGGGCGCGGAAACTATTGAATATGACGACGCGGTGCGCGTAACACGCTTTAAACCGCTTACAAAGTGCAACGTTAAAACAATGCCACATCCCGGCTTCCCGACGGATATGCAGCCGCAGATGGCGGTGCTGCTTTCAATTGCAAACGGCACCTCAATTCTTACCGAGGCTGTGTGGGATAACCGTTTTCAGTATGTCGGCCAGCTTACAAGAATGGGCGCCAACATTCAGGTTGAGGGTAAAACCGCAATCATTGAGGGCGTGCCGAAGCTTTCGGGCGTTGAGGTTAAGGCTACAGACCTTCGCGCAGGCGCGGCAATGGTTATTGCGGGCCTTGTTGCAAACGGGCAGACCACGGTTGAGCAAATTCAGTACATTGACCGCGGATACGAGGAAATTGTTGAAAAGCTTACAGCGCTCGGCGCGGACATTAAACGCGTTGAGGTTAAGTCCAAAAAACAGGCTGTTAATAACGCAGGATAATCAAATTTTACGGGGCGGGCAACCGCCCTGTTTTTATGAACGGAGAAGGTTATGGCAAAGGTGTGCCAGCTGTTTTCGGGCAGCAGCGGAAATTCAATTTACATAGGCTGCGGCGACGGCGGTATTCTGGTTGATATCGGCGTTTCTGCCAAAAGGTGCGAGGCGGCGCTTCGCAATATCGGCGTTGACCCCGCAAGCATTAAAGCAGTGTTTGTTACGCACGAGCATATTGACCATATCGGCGGGCTGCGCGTTTTTGCCTCGCGCTATAAAATGCCCGTTTTTGCCTGCCCCGAATGTCTGGAGGAAATGCGCTTCAGAGGTATTGCGGATAATCGGGTTAATTCGTATGAAATCAACGGCGTGCTTAATCTTGACGGCACTTTTGCGGAGCCGTTTTATAATTCGCACGACTCCGTTGCCTGCGTAGGCTATAAGTTTACCCTGCCTGACGGCAGGCGAGTTTCCGTTTGTACCGACACGGGCTATGTTACCGACGACGCCAAAAGGGTAACCGCGGGCTCTGATTTGGTTTTCCTTGAGTTTAACCACGAAATTTCCATGCTTCAGACGGGGCCGTATCCCTATCCGCTTAAACAGAGGATACTTTCGGAAAAGGGGCATCTTTCAAACTACGCCGCGGGCGAATTTGCCAAGGAGCTGCTTCAGGGCGGCACCACCCGTTTTGTGCTTTCCCATTTGAGCAGGGAAAACAATATTCCCGAAATTGCGCGCCAGACCGCCGTTGCCGCTTTAAGCGAGCTCGGCGCAGAGGAGGGCGGCGATTATCGCCTTTGGGTTTCTCCGCCCGTTAACGAGGGAGGGCTGATTGTTTTATGATGAACGTCAGCGTTATTTGCGTGGGCAAGCTTAAAGAGTCCTACCTGCGCGACGGCTGTGCGGAATACGTTAAACGCCTTAGCGCATACTGCAAAATAAACGTTGTTGAGGTTGCGGAGGAACGCGCCTCCGATAATCCCAAGGAAACGGAAATCGCGCAGATTTTGCAAAAGGAGGGCGAGCGGATTATCGCCAAAATCCCAAAGGGCAGTGCGGTTGTACCGCTTTGCATTGAGGGCAGGGAGTATTCCTCCCCCGATTTTTCCGCCCTGATAGAAAAAATCAGCCTTGATTATTCCTCGCTATGCTTCGTTATCGGCGGCTCGTTCGGGCTGTCGGCAGAGGTTAAGGCGCTCGGCAAAACAAAGCTTTCCTTCGGCAAAATGACCCTGCCCCATCAGCTTGCGCGGCTCGTTCTGCTGGAACAGACCTACCGCGCGTTTGCAATTTCAAACAATTCAAAATATCATAAATGAGCAGTTCGAACGACTGCTCATTTTTTCTTGTTTTTATTTTATTAATATGATATAATTAAACTTAGGGTAATTTATAGATTTACTGTAATATGGTTCGAACGGAGTGGTTTGAATGAAAAATAAAAACGGGTTAAAGCGGATAATCAGCGCAATCCTGTCGGGCGTTATGCTTGTTACGGGCTTTGCTTTTGCGCCCTCTGCGTTTGCTTATAATGTTTCCGAAACAAGCCTTGCCGACGTTTCGTCTTCGGACTGGATGAGCGTTATTTTGGATAACACCAAGCTTACGGAAATAACAATGCCCGGCACGCACGACTCCTGCGCAAGAAAGTTTAAAAATGACTGGATGGTTTCAAGCGTTTCAAAATGCCAAGGGCTTAATATTACCGAGCAGCTTAACGCGGGCGTTCGTTTTCTTGACGTTCGCTGTGAGGTTGACGCAAGCACTTATTCGGTTAAAACCGTTCACGGCTCAACGGATTGCTGGGACGATAACGATTATCTTTATCTTGATTATGTTTTTCAAATGCTATATACCTGGCTGGACGCTCATCCGAGCGAAACGGTTTTGGTCAGCATTAAGGAGGATGACGGCAACAACGGCGTGCCCTCCTTTACAAATGCGATTTACGAATATATCCACGGCTACGGTCAGGGCAAGTATTTTTACGGCTCCGATTATAATTATAACGATTATTGGTATCTGGGCAAAAGCGTGCCCACCCTTGGCGCAGTCAGGGGCAAATGCGTACTGTTTAACCGCTTTGACCAGTATATCGGCAGCGAGGGCTCGCAGGGCGTAGTTGTTGATGAAAACGAATCCGGACAGAAGATAAAGTATAATGATATGGAAGGCAATTTTGCCGAGCCGTATTATCAGAATATCTACAGTAATAATACAGGCATAGGCACCGCGCATATTCAGGATTATTATAAGTGGAACACTCAGCAGAAAATTACGGCAACCCAGTATATGCTTAACCTCGGGCACTGGCGCGGGGAATACTATATCAACTATTCCTCCACGGTTTCGGACTCCACCATTCCTAATCCCGAAAATCTGGCGGGGCAGATTAACCCGAGTTATTACACCTACACCTATACCCGCAACAAGCCCTCGGGCATTTACTGTATGGATTTTGCAACGGCGGATTTGTGCCGCAATATAATTCTTAATAACGAAGCGGTCTGCGCAAAGGTTACGGGCACGGACGGCAATATAAGCTATACCCTTAACCGCAAAACAGGCACGCTTACAATCAGCGGCAGCGGCGCTATGAACAATTACGCCTTTTCGTCGGACAGCGGCATAAACAATATGGGCTCAACCGCGCCGTGGGGCGACCAGATTAAAAATTGCCTGTTTGACGGGCAGTATAATTCCGATTTAATTCACAGCATTGTTATTGAGGACGGCATAACCTCAATCGGCGATTATGCTTTTTACGGCTTTGATAATCTTACCTCAATTTCAATTCCGAGTTCAGTAACATATATCGGCGAAAATGCGTTTAACGAATCCCCCGTTGAAAGTATGAGCTATTCCGTTAACACGGCTTCGGGCAACAGGGCGGCAGAAACGCAGAACCCGTTTGCAAACAAGGACCTTTCAAAAGGCGTTACAATCAGCTTTTCAAAATATTGCGCTGCAGACGGGGACTGGAACGGCGCTCTGCTTAATTTCACAACGGGCAAAAACAGCGACAACAGATATTTTATTATAATGGCAAACGGCACAATCCTGTTTAACGACGGCAACGGCGGTGCGGGAAGCGGGAACAATTGCTATTTCGATTTACGCTCCGACGCTTACAACAACTGCACGGGCGCTCACTGGGACGATATTGTTATCTCAATTTATAAAAATATCAGCGGTCAGCATTTGCTTGATTATTATATTAACGACGCTCTTGTTGCGCAGTATAATTTAAGCAGCATTGCCGCAAGCGGTTACCCGTACGGCGTCAGCGGTAATGAAGGTATTTTTTCCTATCTTGCGGACAGCAGTATTAACCTTTATTACGGCGCCGCCGCAAATATTTACGGCTCGTTGGGCGGCACGCAGGATTCTTATCTTGATAACACCGCGTTTTATTCAAAAGCGCTTTCTCCGCTTGAAATTGAGGAGCAGGATGAATCATTGCTCTATTATCAGGATTTTACCGATAATATCGGCGGCACCGCGGTAACGGGAACGCAGGACAGCGGCAAAAGCGTTTATCATCAAACGGATAATAATGACGGCAGGTCGGGAACAGCGTATTTCCCGTACAGCAAAAACGGAAGCGATAAGCGCAATTATGTTGCCACAAATCAGTCCCCGTTTGCAAATCTTGATACCTCAAAGGGCTTTACGGTAAGCTATTACCAGCGCATTAACGGCAATTACTGGGATGATACGGAGTCGGTAACCTTCGCTCAGGGCGATACGGGCGAGTGCAAGTATTTCACGCTCGGCACGGACGGTTACGTTCGTTTCAATAACGGTAACGGCGGCAGCGATTCTTCGCTCAGCGGCGCGGGGCTCTACTTTGACCACACGCAAGCGGAAAGCGCCATTGTTAAGCAGCAGTGGCAGCTTATTACCGTCAGCATAATTGATGATTATAATTTTGTTATCTACGTTAACGGCGTGCGCAGGCAGACCGTTAATGTCCGCGGCACAAGCCAGTATCAGTCGCAGGGCGGGCTTATGAGCTTTCTTGCCTCGGGCAGTACAAAGCTTTATTTCGGCTCTTACACGCCTTACTGGGGCACCTGCACGCTTTCGCTTGACAACGTGCGCTGCTTCTCACACGCGCTTTCGGACGCTGAGGCCGCCGCGCTTTACAGAACGGAAACACAGCAAACGCTTTCTCCCGATTTTGAAAACGGGTTTGACAGCGGTGTTCCGCAGTCGGCAAGCGGCTATTGCAACTGGGTGCAAAGCTATAACGGGCGCAGTGGAGTGCTCCATCTTCCCGCGGGCTCCGCTTACAGAAACGGCGACGTTGAGTATTATGTTAACGGAACAAAAACCTCTGATTTATCGTCGCTCAGCTACGGCTGCGAAATCAGGGCGGTTTATATCGGCTCGGGCAGCGTTGCTTCGTGGCATAACACGGTGTCAAATGTTCTCGGCACAAGCACTTACAGCGCGGGCGCCGCTAATGAATATACCTTTACCCTGACGGGCAACAGCGAGGTTAGCTTCGTTGAGTCCGTTGATGCGGACAAAACCGCGCTTCAGAGCGCAATTCAGAAGGCGGGCGCGTTTGAGCAATCGCTTTATACGGCGGACAGTTATGCCGCGCTTCAGCAGGCGGTAACATCCGCAACGGCAGTTTTGCAGGCGTTTGCAACTCAGGCACAGGCGGACGCCGCCACGGCTCAGGTGCTTACCGCAATTTCAAATCTGCGCGCGTATCTTGATTTAAGCGTTACGGCTAAAAACGGCGGCGTTTCCGTTTCCGTCGGCAATGAAAACGGCGCGGCGGGGAATTATACCGCAGTTTTCGGCAATACTGTTAATCTGACGGCGCAGGCAGCTTCGGGCTATAAATTTGCGGGTTGGTACGAAACCGTAACCAAGCGTATTTTCTCAACGGACAGTCAGTACAGCTTTGTAATTACGTCAAACACCTCGCTTGAGGCAAGGTTTATCCCCGACGGCTCAGCCCAGCTGTTCTTTACAAACGACAGCGGCCAGATTGAAAAAATTATTGTAAAAACCCCGTC
>CADBUK010000032.1 GCA_902797915.1 Oscillospiraceae bacterium | reverse complement strand
TTTAAATATTACTCTGATTCCATCAAGGTAAGATTCACTGCATGGCTGTATATTTTTTATATCGCAGGTACCATAGTCAATCATTCCAACAACCATGGTATTCTTTTTGTCAAGTTTGCCATAAATTTTTTCAACGCTAAATGTATCGGGCATAATGCTGCGATTCATATCAAACGGTCTTCTGTCATCAAGAAAGCCAATTTCAATCACATCAACTCCTGCATTAACAACACGTTCAAATATATTTACAATGTTGTCATGCCCGAAATTCCAGTCGTTAATATATCCTCCGTCACGCAAAGTGCAATCTAACAAATACTTTTTGTGAGTCATTCTGTACTCCTGTTAATTATTCTGCTGCGTCGATAACAGTTTTTGCCATATAGGCAAGTTTTTCCTCCGTCATGCCCGGATAAACGCCGAGCCAGAAGGAATTGTTCATAATTGTATTTGTATTATCAAGCGTGCCTGCTACCCTGTAGCCGTTGCCGCTTGCCCTCATTTCGTCAAAAACGGGCTGTTTAATCATATTGCCCGCAAAAAGCATTCGGGTTTGAATGCCGCGGCTTTCGCACAGCTCAACAATTCTGTTTTTCTCCTCCTTGCTGCGACAGGTAATCAGAAAGCCGAACCAGGAGGGATTACTGTTTTCGCAAGCCTCGGGAAGAATAAGCCTGTCCTGCACGGGCGCTAAAAGCTCTTTAAGCCTGTTAAAATTCTTCCTTCTTTTCTCAACGAATGACGGAAACTTTTCAAGCTGGGCACAGCCGATTGCCGCCTGCATTTCAGTTGCTTTAAGATTAAATCCGAAATGGCTGTAAACGTATTTGTGGTCATAGCCTAAAGGAAGCTCGCCGTACTGGCGGTCAAAACGGTGGCCGCACATATTGTCCATACCCGACGGGCAGACGCAATCCCTGCCCCAGTCGCGCATTGAGCGGATAATTTTATTAAGCAGCGCGTCGTTGGTATAAACCGCGCCGCCCTCGCCCATCGTCATATGATGTGGCGGATAAAAACTTGACGTACCTATATCGCCGAAGGTACCCGTAAAGCCCGTTTTTCCGTCAAGCGTATATTCGCTGCCGAGCGCGTCACAATTATCCTCAACAAGCCAGAGGTTGTGCTTTTTACAGAACTCCGTAACCGCTTTAATATTGAACGGATTACCGAGCGTATGCGCAATCATAACCGCCTTTGTTTTATCACTGAGCGCAGACTCAAGCATATCAACGTCAATATTGTACTGCGGAACAGTTACGTCAACGAAAACGGGCACTGCGCCGAACTGGATGCACGGCGTTACCGTTGTGGGAAAGCCCGCTGCAACCGTAATAACCTCATCGCCCCTGTTAATGCGCCTTTCGCCGAGGAGATGGGAGGTAAGCGCGGCAAACGCAAGCAGGTTTGCCGATGAGCCCGAGTTTACAAGCGAAACGTATTTAACGCCGAGATACTGACCGAGCCTTTTTTCAAACTCGTCGCAATACCTGCCCGACGTAAGCCAGAAATCAAGCGCCGAGTCAACAAGGTTTACCATTTCCTTTTCATCAAAAACCCTTGCGGCGTAAGAAATTCTGTCGCCCTCCTTATATTCGGGGGTCTGCATATAGTCTTTATAATACTGTTCTACAAGCTTAAAGATTTCCTCCTTAGCCTGCTGCTTATTATCAGACATTTATATTCTCCGTAAAATCAGTGATTTGTTTTTCCATTACAGAAGGAATACTGCCCCCCTGTTCATATACCTTAACCCACTCAACAACCTTTTGAAGCGCCGTTTCAATGTTCCATACGGGGCTCCAGCCGAAAGTGTTTTTGAGTTTGTTTGTGTCAAGCTTTAAATAGCTTGCCTCGTGAACCGCGTTGATTTCGGGTTTATTGACAACGTTAGCGCCGCCCCAAAGTCTGCAGAAAATATCCGCAAGCTCGCCCGCGCTGATGCAGTCCGCCTCGTCGGGACCGACGTTATAATAGCCCTGAAAGCGTTTATCCTCAAACTGTTTCTTTGCAATCAGCAGGTAAACGTAAAGCGGTTCAAGCACGTGCTGAAACGGTCTGATTGAAGCGGGGTTGCGGATAATAATTTCCTGCCCGCTGAGTACCGCCCTTACGCAATCGGGAACAAGCCTGTCCTTAGCGAAATCGCCACCGCCGATTACGTTGCCCGCCCTTGCGGTTGAAACGGCAACGTCCATATTGTCAAAAAAGGATTTTTTGTAGCTGTGAGTTACAAGCTCGGAACAGGATTTGCTGTTTGAATAGGGGTCAAACCCGTCAAGCTTCATATCCTCCGTAAAGGAAACCGATAAATCCTCGTTTTCGTAAACCTTATCCGTTGTAACGTTCAAAAAGGACTTAACGCAGGGAAACAGCCTTACACATTCGCAAACGTTTACCGTGCCCATAACGTTGGTGTCGTAAGTATAAACGGGCATTTCGTAACTGTCCCTTACTAACGGCTGGGCTGCAAGATGAAAAACGATTTGCGGCTGATGCTTTTCAAAAACGGCTTTAAGCTTGTCCGCGTTTCTGATGTCCGCAATATAAGAGGTTATCTCGTTATCAATTCCCGAAAGCTCGTAAAGGTTCGGCTCGGTAGGCGGTTCAAGCGAATAGCCCACAACCTTTGCGCTCATCATAACAAGCATTTTGCAAAGCCAGCTTCCCTTAAAGCCCGTATGGCCTGTTACAAGAACTGTTTTGCCCTTATAAAAATCCTCAAAAACCATAATTACTCCCAAGTTTTCCAAGGAGCCTTGCCGCTCTTCCAGAGAGCTTCAAGAACGTCCATTTCTCTCTTATTATCCATACACTGCCAGAAGCCTTTGTAAGTAAAGCTCATAAGCTCGCCCTCCTGAGCAAGCCTTTCAAGAGGCTCCCTTTCAAAAACGGTTTCATCGCCTTCAATATAATCGAACACCTCGGGCTCAAGCACCATATAGCCCGCGTTAATCGGCGCGCCGTCGGAAATATTCTTTTCACGGAAGGATTTAACCGCATTGTCGCCGCCTATATTAAGAACGCCCTTTGACTGCTCAAGCATAGTTGCGGTTAAGGTTGCGATTTTGCCGTGGCTTTTATGGAACTTATAAAGCTCTGCAATATTAACGTCGCACACCGCGTCGCCGTAGGTCATCATAAAGGTTTCATTTTCAACGAAGGGCTTAATCCTTTTAATTCTGCCGCCCGTCATAGTAAGAAGCCCCGTATCAACAACGGTAACCTTCCACGGCTCGCACTGCTGATTATGAATAATCATATCGTTAGTGCCCTTTGTAAAATCAAAGGTAATATCGCTGTTATAAAGGAAATAATTTGCAAACCATTCCTTGATGATATGCTGTTTATAACCCGCGCAGATAATAAACTCATTAAACCCGTAATGTGAATATTCCTTCATAATATGCCAGATTATCGGCTTGCCGCCGATTTCAATCATAGGCTTTGGCTTAAACTCGGACTCCTCCGAAATTCTTGTTCCGAAACCGCCTGCGAGAATAACAACTTTCATTCGGGCACACCCCTTTAAGTCTTAATAATTATAATATATAAATATAAATATTTATAATTAATATAATAATAACACAGCTAAAAGGATATTGCAATAATATTGACTGCATTTGTGCCCGCAAAAAAAAAGAAAAATCCGTTGGTAAACAACGGATTTTTCGGAATTATTATTTTTAGTCGGTAACGCCCTCTGCGCCGTTTTTATCAAACATGCAAGCGGCCTCTACCATAATGTTGATACCTGCCTCAATAGCCTCGGGGCGAAGGTTTTCAACATTATCAAGCCTTGTATGGTAATACCTTGGCGGGTCGGGATTCATAGCGGCAAAGCCCGTTGCGGGAATTTTGCGCTGAGTAAACGGAGCAGCGTCGCAGCCGCCGATATAAATTGACTCATAAGTAACGTCAAAGCCGCAGTTTGCACACGCGTCGTGAACAAGCTCCTTAACGCCCTTATGGTGCTGGAGAGTACCTGAAAGGTCGCGGTCATAAACAGCCATATCCTCAAGGTCGCGGAAGGTGTCAAGCGCAACAACAACGGTAGGAATATCCTTGAGCTCCTGCTCGTGAGCCTTTGAATAAGCCTTTGAGCCGCGGAGACCCGCTTCCTCTGAGCCTGAGCAAATAATAACAACCTCTGTGTTCTCAAAGCGGATACCTGCCTCTGCAAGCGCTTTGATTGTTGCCATACCAACATAACAGCCCGAAAGGTTATCGGAAGCACCGGGAACGGATTTAGTCCAGCTCTGGAAGAAAATGAATGAAATTTCAAACGGAATAAACACGATTGAAACAACAAAGAACAAAATGAAGAACCATCTTGCGCTTGTGATTGTATTTGCCGCAGCACCCTTTGCAACGATAATGCAGACGAGAGCAAAAATTGTTTGAATAACAAGACCTACAACAGCGGGAATTTCAACAAAAAGTTTTGCCTGAAGACCGCCGATTAAGTAGTTGATGGGCCATTCAAACTGAGAATCGGAGTGGCCAATCATAATAAACCTTTTCTTAACCTCGCCCGAGGGCTTGCGTGATGCAATCATATTGTGCGAGGTCTGCTTCGGGAAAAGAAAATCGTCGAACTGCTTATACATCAGGAATTCAAAAATAAACGGAACGAACGCAAGAATGCAGACAATGAACGCTGCAATCGGGCTAACGAACCAGTTGAGAAAAACGCTGAGAACGCCGCAGCAAACCGTGAACGGAATGAAGCCCATAAAGCCCTGACGATGAAGCGTGAACTCCTCAATTTTTGTATCCTCGCAATAGTTTTTCATATCCTTTTCAAACCACTGCTGAGCGCGATGCTCCTCAGGAGAACCGGGCTTACGGGGACCGATTTTGTTTACAATTTTTGTAATGCCTTTTACTGCATACTCAGTCTGACGCTTGACGTTAAACTTTTCCTCAGCGGCATATTCAAGTGCTATTTTCATAAATACACCCCTTTAAATATATATTATAACAGAATTATTTTAGCATATATTTTATATAAATGCAATTAAAACTATCGTTCCTTTTTCTGTGCAGAGTGAACAAAAAAAGCACCCAAAGCCGAAGCCTTGGGTGCCGTATTATTTACTGAGCAAATATATAAGCTATAAATTAGTCAGCATAGGTGCAGTACATGAAGTACTTGTATCCAAGCGGGTTGGAGAAGAAGCCCTGAACTGAAGAATCAAGCATATAGAGGTCAGTGTAGAAGTAGATAGGAGTTACACAGCCTGTAGCCATAACCATATCCTCTGCAACGTGCATGAGCTTATAGCGAACGGTGTTATCTGTGCAAGCCTTTATTGTTGAAATAAGAACATCATAGGTTTCAGCCCATGTGCCGTTTTCAACCTTAATGTCATAACCGTAAGGAGTGAGGTCTAAGCTGTAAGCCTTAACGTCCTTATGAGCGCCCTTACCGTACTGGATATCGTTGTTACCGGAAGCGGTGGTCCACATATCAAGGAAGCAGATAGGATCGTTGTAGTCAGCAAGCCAGCCGTTACGAGCGATTGAGTAATCGCCGTTCTTACGGGTCTGAAGGAATGTAGCCCATTCCTGATTTTCCATGCTCATGTTGATACCAACATTAGCAAATGCGGACTGGATGTATTCGCCGATAGCCTGATGAGCTTCAGAAGTATTGTAGAGATAAGTCATTGTCGGGAAGTTTGTGAACTTGCCGGTAGCCTCATCATAATCATAATACTTTTTAAGAGTTTCAACAGCGGTGTTGAAGTTGGACTCAAGAGCCTCAGGAGTAGCGTCAAAGTAACCTGTGAAGTCGGTGCTTACGCCTGTGTTCTCATAGAACTGAGAACCGTCAGAGTCGGTAAGACCCATAGCAACGAAGGAAGAAGCAGGAATCTGGCCGCCCTGTGCAATATCGTTAACGATATAGTTACGGTCGATAAGGAGTGAGAGAGCGTTTCTGATTTCAGCTCTTGCAGCCTCAGCCTCAGCGCCTGTAAGGGTTGAATCTGCGGGAAGAATTTCCTCGTTGATGTTCCAGCATACATAGTATGTACCAATCTGGCCAACGTCGTAGAATTCATCAGGATATTCAGTCTTCAGGTTAGCGATTTCGTTTGTAGGAACGTCGTCAATAAGAAGCCAATCGCCGTTCTTGAAGTTTGTAAGCTGGTTATTAGCATCATCTGAAAGATAGAACTTGATAGTATCCATTGTTACCTGAGCAGCATCCGGATGGTTCGGGTTCTTCTTGAGAGTGATGAGTGAGTTGTGGTCCCAAGACTCGATTGTGTAAAGACCGTTGCAAACATAGGTTGAAGGATCGGTTGCCCAAGATTCGTTAGCAACAACATCCTCACGTACCGGGAAGTAGGTCGGGAATGCAAGAAGCTCATTCCAATAGCTGATTGCGTTTGCAAGAGTAACAACGATAGTCTTGTCGTCAGGAGCCTGAACGTTAAGCTGAGCGTCAGGATTTACATAGTTCTCGTCAGCGTCGGTTTCCCAGATATCTGCATAACCGTCAATAACCTCAAACATGTAGCCGTAGTCAGCAGCAAGCTCGGTTGAAGCAGCTCTCTGCCATGCGAAAACATAGTCAGAAGCCTTTACGGGCTGGCCGTCAGACCATACAAGACCGTCTCTGAGGGTGTATGTATAAGTAACGGTACCGTCCTCATTAGTTACACCTTCAACGAGTTCCTGTGCTGCGTCCGGAACAATCTGAAGATTGCCGTCAGCATCCTGTGACCACTTTGCAAGACCTGAGAACAGGTGAGCAAGCATAGTAGCGCCGTCAACTGCCGAGTTAAGCGCAGGGTCGATTGTGTCAGGCTCTGTTGCAAGACAAACTGAAATTGATGTTGCATCAGTGCCCGTGTTACCGCCGCCGTTTGAGCAAGCTGCCAAGCTGAAAACTAAAGCAAGTGCCAAAACAATAGCGATAATCTTTTTGGTTTTCATTTTGAATCAATCCTTTCTAAAAATGATTTTTATTTTTTGCACGGTTTTATCCGCGCTGATTCACATTTTGTATTATAGCATTAATCGTTAATTTCTGCAACCCTGTGGCAAGCAACAAAATGTCCCTTTGAAACCTCTTTAAATTCGGGCATACTTTCGGCGCATTTATCTGTTGCGTACTGGCAGCGCGTTCTGAACGGGCAGCCTGAGGGTGCGTTAAGCGGGCTCGGAATATCGCCCTTAAGCACGATACGCTTGTTTGCCCTTGCAATCTTCGGGTCCGGAATGGGAACAGCGGAAAGCAGGGACTTTGAATACGGGTGCAGCGGATGATTGTAAATCTCATCTGCGTCTGCAAGCTCAACCATATGGCCGAGGTACATTACTGCAATTCGGTCTGAAATATGGCGTACAACAAGCAAATCGTGAGCGATGAACAGGTATGTAAGCCCCAGCTTTTCCTGAAGGTCGGAGAACATATTGATAACCTGCGCCTGAATTGAAACGTCAAGCGCGGAAACAGGCTCGTCGCAAACGATGAAATCAGGGTTAACGGCAAGCGAACGGGCAATGCCTATTCTCTGCCTCTGACCGCCCGAAAACTCGTGAGCATAACGTGAAGCGTGCTCGCTGTTAAGGCCGACATAATCCATAAACTGAAGGATTTTTTCCTCCCTTTCCTTTTTGTTGGAATAGAGCTTATGAACGTCAAGAGGCTCGCCGATAATGTCCGAAACCGTCATTCTCGGGTTAAGAGATGAATACGGGTCCTGGAACACCATTGTTGCCTTTTTTCTGAATTCTTTGATATCGCTGCGGCTTTTAATAAGCTTGCCGTCGTACCAAACCTCGCCGCCCGTTGGCTTATAAAGGTGCAGAATGGTTCTGCCGACTGTGGTTTTACCGCAGCCCGATTCGCCTACAAGACCGAGGGTTTCGCCCTTGTTGATAAAGAAAGAAACGTCATCAACAGCCTTTAACGGCTTCGAGCGGAAAAGGCCTGTGTTAATATTGAAATACTCTTTAAGGTTTTTTACTTCAATAAGGGGATGGTTATCACTCATCAAAGTCACCACCTTCCTCATCAATTACAAGCTCGCCGCTGTCAATCTGCTTTTTAATATTCATCCAGCAGGTAGCAGCGTGCTGTTCGTTAATAATCATACGCTCTGCAGGGTGGTTAATGCAGATTTTCATTGCGTTTTTGCATCTGGGAGCAAACGGGCAGCCCTTAGGCATATTGAGAAGGTCAATAGGCGTGCCTGTAATCGGGTTAAGCTTTTTGCCCGCCGTGTCTGCGGTCGGGATTGAATTTAAAAGTCCCTTTGTATATTCGTGGCAGGGGTTGTAGAATATTTCATCTGCAGTGCCCTGCTCGCAGATTGAGCCTGCGTACATAACGATAATCTCGTCACAGAGCTGAGCTACAACGCCGAGGTCGTGAGTAATCATAATAATCGCCATACCGAGCTCTTTTTGCAGGTCGGTCATAAGCTCGAGAATCTGCGCCTGAATTGTAACGTCAAGCGCCGTGGTAGGCTCGTCCGCGATAAGAATATCCGGCTCGCAGGCAAGCGCCATAGCAATCATAATACGCTGACGCATACCGCCCGAATGTTCAAACGGA
>CADBUK010000031.1 GCA_902797915.1 Oscillospiraceae bacterium | reverse complement strand
TCAAACAGATATAACAAACTATAGCTAACGAGGTAATAACAATGAAAAATATTAAAAAAATAATTGCCGTTGTTTTGGTTTTAACAATGGCTGCGGCAATGTTTGCTGCGTGCTCAAACACAAGCAATACAACAGATACTACTGCCGATACGGCAGATACCCAGCTTATCGGTCTTCTTTATGACGCGGGTCAGGATTCTTCAACAAGCGCAATTGCAGCGGCAAAGGCTTATCTTGACGATAAGGGCGTTGCATATAAGGAATATACGGGCACTACCGTTGACGAGGTTAGCCTTGCAGTTGATTCCGCAATTGCAGACGGCGTTACCGCAATCTTTACCCCAACCGATAATACAATTATGACTGCCGAGCTTACCATTTATGAAAAGCTTGCAGAGGCAGGTATTCCTCACTTTACAGGCGCTGATTCCTTCGCGCTTAACGGTGCGTTCCTCGGTTACGGCGTTGACTACGCAAATCTCGGCGCCGAAACCGCTGATATGGTTTATGACATCCTTGTTAACGGCAAGGATACAGCAACACTTCCCGTTAAGACCTTTGATAACGGTACCGCTACCATTAACACTGAAATCTGCGCCGCAATCGGCTATGATTTTAATGAGATTTCCGAAAAGTATGCTCCGTTCTGTCAGGCAATTAAGGAAATCAAAACCGCAGAGGCTTTTGAGGACCCCATCGCTTCAAACCCCGCTTCTGCTCTTACTTCGGGCACAATCGGCGCTGAAAATGCCGCAAAAACCTTTAAGGTTGGCATTTGCAACTATGTTGACGACGCTTCCCTTAACCAGATTGTAAGCAATATTAAGGTTCAGCTTGACGCTCTCGGCAAGGAAAACTCCGTTGCGTTTGAAATCGTTTACGATAACTGTAATGCAGATTCAAACGTTATGGGTCAGATTATTGAAAATTTTACCGCCGACAAGGTTGATTTAATGGTTGGTGTTGCAACTCCCGTTGCAATGGCAATGCAGTCCGCAACAGATGGCACGGGAACTCCGGTTGTATTTGCTGCGGTTTCAGACCCGATTGCAACAGAGCTTGTTGCTTCTCTTGAAGCACCCGGCAGCAATGTAACGGGTACGTCTGATTATCTTGATACGGAGGCAATCTTCAATCTTATTCTTGCATAATCGGATTTGAAAAAACAGTAGGGGCGGAGACTCTCCGCCGTATAAAGAAAAGCAATTATTATTAAAAGCAGATAGCTGCGTTGCGGCTATCTGCTTTAGGGTTTTTAGGTTATGGATATAGTTTCAATTTTAAATTTGGGTCAGAATTCGCTTGAACTCGGGCTTATCAGCGCGCTAACGGTTTTGGCGCTGTTTTTAAGCTATTCAATGCTGAATGTCTGCGATTTGTCAACGGACGGCTGCTTTACTCTCGGCGCCGCTGTCGGCGCGGTGGTTGCTATTTCGGGACACCCCTATCTTTCAATTGCCGCGGCAATGCTGGCGGGCGTAATATCGGGCTTTGTAACGGCTTTACTTCAAACTAAGATGGGCGTTGACAGTCTGCTTGCGGGAATTATCGTAAACACGGCGCTTTATTCGATTAATATTGCAGTTATGAAAAATTCATCGCTGCTGAATATGAATAAAACGGTAACGGTGTTTACCAAGACGGCAGAGCTTCTCAACGGTACGCCGTTCGGCAGATTTTCAAAGCTGATTATCGCGCTTGCCGCGGTTGCGTTCGCAGTGCTGTTCCTTTCTCTTTTTCTCAGAACAAAGCTCGGACTTGCAATCAGGGCAACGGGTAATAATCCCGATATGGTGCGCTCCTCTTCAATCAATCCCGCGTTTACCACTATTGTAGGTCTCTGCGTGGCAAACGCGTTTACGGGTCTTTCGGGCTGTCTGCTTGCACAGTCGCAGAAATCCGTTAATATTGATATCGGTACGGGTATGGTTACCGTTGCGCTCGCTTCGCTGCTCATCGGCGGAACCTTCTTCCCTAAGGGAAAAATTCCCGTTAAGGCAATCGGCGTTGTTTTCGGCGCAATCATTTTCAGAGTTGTTTATGCAATTGCGCTGCGCTTTCATATGCCGGCGTCAATGCTGAAGCTTGTTTCATCAGTAATCGTAATTATTGCGATTTCGGGACCGTATCTCAAAAGCAGGTATCCGATGCTTAAACGCAGACTGGACCACCGCTTTAAAAAGGAGGTGCAGGAATAATGCTCAGCATTACAAATATCTCCAAAACCTTTTATCCGAACACGGTTAATGCAAAAACAGCTATTAAGGATTTGTCGCTTGAGGTTGCGGACGGCGATTTTATAACAATTATCGGCGCAAACGGCGCGGGAAAATCAACTCTGTTTAACGCAATTGCAGGCGATTTTTATACTGACAGCGGCAAGATTATTCTTTCGGGCGAGGATATTACCTTTCAGCCCGTTCATCAGCGTGCAAGAAAAATCGGCAGACTGTTTCAGGACCCGATGCGCGGCAGCGCCCCCGAGATGAGTATTGAGGAAAATCTGGCGCTTGCTGCGGGCAAGGGCGGCTGGTTAAGCCACGTTTCGCACAAGGATAAGCTTGAATTCAGGGAAAAACTCGCTCAGCTTGATATGGGTCTTGAGGACAGAATGACTCAGCCCGTCGGTTTGCTTTCGGGCGGTCAGCGTCAGGCGCTTACGCTTGTAATGGCAACCTATAATCCGCCGAGCCTTCTGCTGCTTGACGAGCATACGGCGGCGCTTGACCCCGGCACTGCGGAAAAGGTGCTCAAGCTTACGGAAAGTGTTGTTGCCGAGAATAATTTAACCTGCCTTATGATAACGCATAATATGCAGTCCGCTCTTGATATGGGCAACCGTACTATTATGATGAATGACGGGCAGATTATTCTTGACGTTAAGGGCGAGGAAAGAAGTAATCTTACCGTTAACGACCTTTTGGAACAGTTTAAAAACATTGCGGGCAAAATGCTTGATAACGACAGAATGCTGTTGTCGTAATAAGTATTATATAGGGAAGGGCGTTTTACCCTTCCTTTTTTATATAATGTTGTAATAGATTTATTGCATACGGCGGCTTGATATGGTAGAATAAAATCGGCATAACCTATAATTGTTTTTTAAAGGAGAGATATATATGTCAAAGTATTGTCAAAACTGCGGTAATGTAATAAATGACGGCGCAAAGTTCTGCGATAAATGCGGTCAGCCCGTTGCTCAGCAGCCTGT
>CADBUK010000030.1 GCA_902797915.1 Oscillospiraceae bacterium | reverse complement strand
TTACCGTCAGCGCCGAACATAACCGTCTGCTCGTAGCCCTGCTCGGTAAGAATATCCATTAACGACCATGCGCCCGGCATGAAGTTGCCTTCTGAGCCGTAGTCGTTCGGAGCGTTCGGCATCTTCATCGGAAGTCCTGTTGTCTGGTTAACCATTGAAGCGATTGACCACTGCGTGCCCATCGGCTCCTGCGGACCGCCGAATTTTCTTTCAGTGTCAGAGAATATGTAGCCCTCGTATGAAAGCTCCGTCAGCTCTGGCATAAGGTTAACGTCAACGTTTCCGCCCAAATCTTTGGAAAGGAAACTGTTTTCAAGCGATTCAAGGTAAATGTGAATTAAGTTCCTCGGCTTTTCGGGGAAGGTCATTTCAGCGGTTTTTGCGTTAACGTATTCGTCCTCAAAAATTGTTGAGGTCTTGTAATAAGCGTAATAAAGCTGAACCAAATCAAATTCCTTAACGCCGTGGTAAACGCCGCCGTAAAGCATTGCGCAGGCTAAAATAAGGCAAATAATGCGGCGGGCAATGCCGTTGAAGAACGTAAATTTCTTTTTGCCGCTGTAAACCAGCTTAAACGGCAGGTAGTAAAGAAATGCAAAAGCAGATGTAATGGCTACCGTGTAAACGAACGGACCTTCAATAATGGAGGTGTAAACGCTGTCCTCAGCGCCGCCGGGAGCCGTCATATTAATAACAAGCTGCTCGGCTGTAACCTTGCCGAAGGATACCAGACTCCACTCGGTTCCGAAATAGCAGACGCACGCAAGGAATACAAGCAGTGTTCCGATAATTCCGAGAGCCATAAGCCCCTTGTGGCATTTGCCCTTTTTGTTGCGGTTAAACGGCTCGTGCTCAATTGCAACAATGTTTTTGCAAAATGCGCTGATTGCAGCCACAATTGCGCCAACCGCAAGCGTAAGCAAACCGAATTTAAGGAAATTCGCCGCGCCGTAGCTTGACGTATCCAGAAAATGCTGGTACTTAAAAACCTTGAGCAGCAGTGAGAAAGCAACCGAATAATCAATAACGATGTGCTTAATCAGAACGCCTGCACAGCTTAAAGCCTTCTTGCTTTTGCAGAAAAAGCAAAACTCAATAACGGCACAAATAATAATCGCTATGCCGCCTGTTAAGAAAAACATAATCTCTCCCTCTTTCCTAATATGTTTAATTTAACAGTTTAATATAATATCACTATTAACTTAAAAATACAACTTTATATTAATAATTTTTTAAAATATGTTATTCATTGTCGTAATACGAATTGTGCTTTCTGATTTCGTTATTTACGTATTTCAAGCCGTATTCGTCAATGATTGTGGGCTCGCCCGAAAACAGATTAGTGCCTATACCCAGACACTCTCCCTTAATCTCAACGCCCATTGAAGCAAGAATTGTCGGGAACATATCAACATTGCTCCACATACGGTTGTGAAAAATCTGCTCGTTTGAAACGTCAACATTCGGCGCAGGGTTAAGTATCAGATTGAATGTGCTTCTGTCATAATCGTCAGTAAATCCGTATTCCTCAAAGAATACGGTGTCCATACTCAGATGGTCTCCTATGAGAACGATTGTTGTGTTCTCGTAGAAAGGTTGTTCCTGAATCCAGCGCACAAATTCTACCACCTGTGATGAGCTGTATGCAATTGCGTTTGCGTAATGGCTTTCGTAAGGAGTCGGCGCATTTTCACTAAGATACCCACCGGGTTTGTGAGTATCAGCCGTTTCCATTATAATTCCGAAAGGCTTGCCGGTTTTGTACATTCTTGTAAGCTCATCTTTTGCGAACTCGTACAGTTTGTCGTCCTCAAAGCCCCACCAAACTTTATAATCCTCGGGAACAAGTCCGTTTCTTCTTGCATATCCAAGGTCAAATACTGTTGTATTACCATGATTAAGAAAGTAGTATTTGAAATTGCCGTAATTACCGTCAGCGCCGAACATAACCGTTTGTTCATATCCTTGTTCCGTAAGAATATCCATCAGGGTTGTTGTGTTAGGTAAGAAGTGGTTTTCGTATCCGTAGATGTTACCCGAGTCAGGCATTATCATCGGTATGCCTGTGGTTTGGTTAACTATTGAAGCAATTGACCAGTTCGTTCCGACAACTTCCTGTGGACCTCCAAATTTGTTTTCATTGTCTGAAAAAACATATCCTTCATAAGCCAGTTCCGTTAATTCAGGCATAAGATTAACATCAATGTTTCCGCCCAAATCTTTTGAAAGATAGCTGTTTTCCATTGATTCTAATTCAATCAAAATAAGGTTTCTTTTCTGTTCGGGAAACTTTATTGTTGAAGAGTCCGGCGTTACATAGTTGTCGGAAACAAAATCCGATTTCAAAAATAATTGATAAAATGTGTCGCTCGTGTTGTAAAGTATAGCAAAACTAAAAACTGAGTAAATAACAAGGAAAACAGATATAATAAACATTATTATTCTTAAATGCTTACCCATCAGTTTTGAATTTGGATTCTTTTTTCTAACAATAAAATTCCTTTTTGAAAAATAAAGTTTAATAGAAATTGCCAACAGTAAAATCAACGGAAGTAATATATACATTACCAGATTAATGTAAAACTCAGTGCCATTGTTTTTAAAGTTAGCAAAGAAACGGTAGTAAATGGTTCTTATAATGTTTAAACCGTACTTAAAAATAAATAAGGATGAAGATAAAATTATAAAAAAACTAAACGCATAATTTAAAACTGTAAATATGCTAAATCGCAGTACGGTTTTATTTTGTTTAGTACTAAGCCATTCTTTTTCAGAGTTCTTAATAAGTGTTTTCTTTAAGAAGGAATAAGATAGTCCAATTACAATTGTTATTAAGAATTGCAGCAATATCTGTTTTAAACTGTTTTCAAATATGTCATTGTTTTTTTTAACAAATATTTTGTAAAATATAATTAGCGCAGTTGTAAAAACGATTGCCAGATGCTGAATTAAAATGTTAGTAAGCGCAGCAATGCTCTTTCTTTCTTTGTTTATTTCCGCGCCGTTCAACCGATAATCAAATAGCGTTGTAATAACGCAAGCCAATGCGGCTAATACTTGTCCCATACTTTCTCCGAATAAATAATTACTTTATTTCATAGATTTCGTTAAACACGGCGGTTATTTTTTTGCTAATCTGAACGTCGGTGTGAAGCGAGCCGAAATACCAATGGTAGTATTCAACGTCTTTTGTAAGGTCCTGCAGATAGGTGTTAAGCGGGGAAAGCTTAACAGCCTCGTTTGTGTGCAGCTTCAGGAAGTCCTTTGCAACTGCGGGCGCCTCGTAAGTGAGGATAAAATTAACGTGATTGTCGCAGGCTTTAAGGTTATCCTCCGCGTTTTTGATTTCCTCCGCGTTCGGCATTTCGCATTCCCACCAGGAAACACCCTCCTGCCTCATATCGCGGTCGTCGCTTTCGCCGCCGCCCAAAACGAAAAAGGTCTTGTTTTCAAAGGTAAAAATCTCACCGCGCATAAGGTGGTAAATATTGTCTGCAATCTTGTGGGTGTTGCCGCCTTTCCAGCGGTACGGTGCGTAAGAATTAATAATGTCATAATTCTCGTGAGCACCGTCAACAAAGCAGATTGTGTATTTTTTCTTCCTGAGCTGGTCAAGACTTTTGTGTTCCTTTTCGTCGTGCGGGTTCCATAAAAAGCCGAAATCGCCGCAAACTATCAGAATATCCTTTTCGCCGAGCTTTTTTAGCTTCGGGTTCCTGAAAAAAGAAATGTCTCCGTGAGTGTCGCCTGTAATGTAAATCATAAATTCACCTGAAAATATAAAAAATTGTCTTTTCAATTGCTTTGAAAAGTGTTAATATATTAATGTTAACTTCATAGTAATTTAATTATTATAATATCTTTTATTTTTTAAGGTGTCAAGTATATGAAAAGAATATCATCATTTATTTTAGCTTTGGTTTTGTTGGCGGTAATGCTTGTGTCGGCAGTGCCTGCAAGCGCCGCCGTTTATACTCCTGACGTTGATTTGTATTCGCAGGCGTATATGCTTATTAACCTTGATGACGACAGCTATCCCGTAGTTGCGCAGAAAAATCAGGATGAAAAGATGTACCCCGCGTCGCTTACAAAAATCGTAACCGCTATGGTTACTCTCAATAACGTGCCGGATTTAAGCGTAACAACATCCGTTTCTCAGGCTGCTTTTGATTCACTGCTCGGTACGGGCGCACAGGTTGCTAATCTGAAAGTGGGGGAGACGCTTTCAATTGAACAGCTTCTCTATCTTACGATGGTTCATTCCGCGTGCGACGCAACGGAGGTTCTGGCGGAATACGTCGGCGGCACTACCGCAAATTTTGTTCAGATGATGAACGATTACGCCGCTTCTCTCGGCTGTGAGGGAACTCATTTTGTTAACCCTGACGGTCTGCACGACGAAAATCATTATACAACCGCTTCCGATATGGCAAAAATTACGCTCGACGCTATTCAAAACGCTACGTTTATGAAAATTGCAACCACCGTTCAGTATGAGTATAACGGCAGCAATTTTTACCATACAAATCTTATGCTGCGTTCGGGCTTCGTTTCTTACTATTATAAATACGCCAAGGGCATTAAAACGGGATCTACAGACGAGGCAGGCTACTGCGTAATTACCACCGCAAGCAAGGACGGCTATAATTACCTTGCAATCGTTCTGGGCGCTCCGATTATTGATTATAATAACGACGGCTATAAAGAAAAATGCTCGTTTATTGACGCTGCAACTCTTTTCCAGTGGGCGTTTAACAGCCTTAAATATGCAACGCTTGTTCAGCAGAATGAAATGCTGGAGGAGGTTGCCGTTAAGGACGGTAAGGACGCGGACAGCGTTCGCCTTGTTGCAAAGGCTGACGTTAACGCAATTGTGCCCGCAAGCCTTGATAAATCAACGATTATCATTAAGGCAAAGGATAAGCCTGAGTATATTTCAGCCCCCGTTAATCAGGGCGACGACGTCTGCAAGGCTGATATTATTTACGGCGACGAGGTTGTGGCAACCGTCGATTTGGTTGCCGCCGAAAGCGTAGAGCTTTCAACCTTCCTTAAAATAATTAACGCGGTAAAAACCTTTTTCGGTCTTACCGTTGTAAAAATAATTATTCTGCTCGTTCTTCTTTTTGTTATCGTTTACGTTGCAATGGCTGTAAATAATTATAAAAAGAAAGAAGCACGCCGCAGAAAGCGTGCCGAGGCCGCGGAGCAGCAGGAGGAAAAGAAATCCGGCTATGACGACAATAATCCTCTCCCGCCCCCAGCAAGAAGATAATTGAGTTTTGATAACCGTAGGTGTGGGACTTTCATTCGCCCGCAATAAAATCGGAGCGATGCGACCCCTCACTGACCACTAATTACTAAAAAATGCTATCCCACACGGGATAGCATTTTTTCTTAGTATGGATTTGTGCAAATACCTTTTTCGTCAAAATTATAGGTTTTGCCCTTAATTGTTTTGCTTGCAGAGGTTACGCGTCTGCCGTCGCTTTCAAGGTAATACCAGTTGTTGTTAAGCAGCAGCCAGCCCGTGCGGAGTACGCCGTCCGTGCCGAAATAATACCATTCGCCGTTAAGCGTTCTCCATTCAACAAACATTATGCCTGCCTTGTTGAAATAGTATTTCTTGCCGTCAAGCGTCTGCCAGCCGTGTAAAGCCGCGCCGCTTTTGCTGAAATAGTACTTGTATTTGCCTTCGGTAAACCAGCCCTTCTGCATAACGCCGTTGCTGTTAAAGCCGTAGTACTCGCCGTCAACCTGCTGAACTCCTGTGTATCTTGCGCCTGTTTCAGGGTCAAGGTAGTACCAGGCGTTGTCAATCTTCTGCCAGCCCGTGCGCAGCACGCCGTCCGTTGCAAAGTAGTACCAAAGGTCGTTGAGCCTTCGCCACTGAACAAACATTATGCCTGCTTTATTGAAATAGTATTTCTTGCCGTTAAGAACCTGCCAGCCGTGCAGCGCCTTGCCGTCGCTTTGGAAATAGTAGGTGTAAGTGCCGTCGTTGTACCAGCCCGTAATCATTGCGCCGTTTTCGTCAAAGTAGTAGTATTCGCCGTTGATTTGCTGATAGCCTGTCAGCATTTTGCCTTCGCTGTCAAAGTAATAGGTTTTGCCGTTGACTTCGTGTAATCCCGTTAGCGCGTTACCTTTTGTTGTGAAATAATACCAGGTGCCGCCAACCTTCTTCCAGCCCGTAACCATAGCGCCGTTGCCGTCGAAGAAGTAATAATAACTGCCTACCTTCTGAAGTCCCGTAACCATTGCGCCCGAGCTGCTCAGGTAGTACCAGTTTTCCTTGTAATACAGCCAGCCAACCTGCATTTTTCCGTTGCTGTCCATATAGTACCACTTGTTGTCAACAAAGCGCCAGCCGATTTGCTTCGTGCCGCTCTGGTCGTAGAGGTACCAGTAGCCGTCGCTGCCCTTTTGCCAGCTGTAAGGGTTTTCGTTAGGCAGGTTTTTGTAAACGGGAATGATAAACGTTTTTGCAGTTGAAAGCAGTCCCGCGGTTTTGTATGCGTTGTAAGAGGTAAGCGCCTCTGAAACCGCAGCCTGCACATTTGCCA
>CADBUK010000029.1 GCA_902797915.1 Oscillospiraceae bacterium | reverse complement strand
TTCAGCGGCCGCTGTATTCTTTCCGATTATATGATAGGCAGGGACGCAAACCGCGGAGACTGCGCACAGCCTTGCCGCTGGAAATACCATCTTGTTGAGGAAAAACGCCCGGGAGAATTTTTCCCGATAAATGAGGAGGAAGACGGCACATACATCTTCAATTCCCGTGATTTATGTATGATTGAACATATTCCCGAGCTTGTAAACGCAGGCGTTGATTCCTTTAAAATCGAGGGCAGGGCAAAAAGCGAGTATTATACCGCAATAGTTACTTACGCGTACAGAGCGGCTATTGACGAGTATATGAAAAATCCGAGCAACGATTTTATACTCCCTGAATGGATTAGAGAGGAAATTGATAAACTCAGCCACCGCGAATATACTACCGGCTTTAATTTCGGACCTATTCAAAAGGGGCAGGTACAGGATTACGGAGGATATAAACGCAACTGGGACGTTTGTGCCGCTTGCATAAAAACTGCCGACGGCAGAATTACAGTTTCTCAAAGGAACAGATTTTTTGAGGGCGATGAGCTTGAAATTGTTGAGCCTTTTAAAAAGCCCGTTAAAATTACCGTTGCTGATTTATATAACGAGGATGATAACGAGAAGGTATCTGCCGCAAATAAAGCGACGAATACATATTCGTTTAAGTGCGATTTTGAAATATCGTCAAACGCTCTTTTGAGAAGAAAAAAGGATTAAAAATAACACCCCTGTAAATAATATGCAGGGGTGTGTTTTTATGCCTAAAAGGCTTATTGCGTTAATTGCGGCATTATCTGTTTTGTTTGCAGGCTGTTGCGGCAGGTTATCCTATATAATTTTCAGTGGAAATTATTTGGTGTCAAGCGGATATAACAGTTATAAATTAGTAATCGGCAAAACGTACGAAAACGTATATGACTGCAATATGAAAAAAATGAATAATAATGAGAAAAGAATTGTTGCGGTAATAAAGCCAAATGAAAAATGCCTGTCTGAATTAAGTTTGCTTTTCAGTCAAAATGAGATAAAAGAAATCATTGAAGAGCTTTCGGCGGGATACCCGATTGTAAAAGAGGTAAGGCATTACGCAAGCTGTAAAAGCATTAAGTTATTTGAGGTTTATCACAGTGAAAAGCAGAATTACGCCGTTAATTCGGTTATTAAGGAATTTAACAGCGTTGCAGGCGAAAAAAGCATAAGCTTTGCCGTTGACGCTAAAGGCAGATTACTTGACGGGGACAACGAGGATATTACTAATGATAATTACAACGGTAAATCAGGGGTGCAAATTACAATTGACGGCAGAATTCAACAGTTTGCCGTTGAGGAAATCGTTAAGATTTCAAAGGGAGCAATTGTAATAACAGACGTCAATACAAATAATATCCTTGCAATGAGTTCAGCAGGCGGCGACGGGGTTAACAGATGTATTTCAAACAACGCTGTCGGCTCCGTTTTTAAGCTGATTGTTGCCGCGTGTGCGCTTGAAAACGGAGTTGAGCAGAATTATTATTGCAAAGGTAGTATAACCGTAGGAGATACCGAATTCAGCTGTCAGAACAAAACGGCGCATAAAAGCCAAAATATGCAAACCGCTTTACAGAATTCCTGCAACTGCTATTTCATCAATTTAGCGCTAACATTAGGCAGTGAAAGATTGCTGAAAACCGCAAGGGATTTTGGCTTTGAAAACGGGTTTGCTCTTACAGAAGACTTTACTGCTGCGTGCGGAATACTGCCGAGCGAGAATGATTTAAAATTAAGGGGCGAGCTTGCGTTACTTGGTTTCGGTCAAGGCAAGTTGACCGTTTCGCCGCTTGCAATATGCAGCGCCGTTGCGGCAATAGCTAACGGTGGTAAATATAACGAGCCCGTTCTGTTAAACGGAACAGTTGACGGTAACGGCTCAATAACCAAAGCAAACTACAAGCCTTCAAGAATTATAATAAGCGACGAAACGTCAGATACCTTGCGCCGATATATGAGAGCAGTGGTTGAAAACGGAACGGGCAAAAACGCCGATTACAAAGGGCAGTCTGCAGGTAAAACATCAACCGCCCAAAGCGGCAGATATATTGACGGCAAAGAGGTTCTTATAACGTGGTTCGCTGGCTTTTACCCGTACGATAATCCAAAATACGCTATTACGGTTATGGTTGAAAACGGAAACAGCGGGGCGGGGGATTGCTGTCCGATTTTTCGGTCTTTAGTTGAAAAACTTGATAATTTATGATATAATTGCCTTTGAGGTGATTATTATGAATGCTTCCAAATTAAAGACACTTATGGTTTACAAATATCTTAACCGTTATTCAGATGAGGATAATCCGCTTTCAACTACGGATTTAATCGCAATGCTTGCAAAGGACGGCATTACCTGTGAACGCAAAAGCATTTACAGCGACGTTTCCGCACTAAAGCAAATCGGCGTAGATATTATTACCGTAACCTCGCCTAAAAGAGGCTTCTTTATTGCGTCAAGAACCTTTCAGATCCCCGAGGTAAGACTGCTTATTGACGCTGTAAATTCCGCAGGATTTATTACTCCAAAAAAATCCGATGAGTTGATTAACAAGCTCAAAGAGCTGCTTTCCGAAAGTCAGTCAAAGGATATTTCCTCACAGGTTTACAGCGAAGATGTAAATAAATGTGATAACGAGCAGATTTATATAATTATTGACCAGCTTGATGAAGCAATAAACTCGGGCAAAAAGGTTAAATTTGTATATAAAACCCGCAATATTGATAAGGAGAATAAGAAGAACTATACAAGCAAGACCTTTACCGTATCTCCTTATGCAATGCTCTGGAAAAATGACAGATATTATCTTGTGTGCAACAAAAGTTCACATGATAATCTGATGAACCTCAGACTTGACCGAATTAAAAAGATTGAAATCATCAATGAGCCCGTCAGGGATTTAAGCGAGGTCAGTGAGTATTCGGGCGAATTCAACGCCGCTGACTACTCCTCAAAGATGTTTAATATGTTCAGCGGGGAATTCGGCAAGGTTAAGCTTATTTGCGAGCTTGATATACTTGAGCAGATTGTTGACAGGTTCGGCAAAAAAGCACATTTAACTGCAGTTGATTCCGAACATTTTGCTGCGGAAATCGAGGTTGCAATAAGCGACGGCTTTGTTTCCTGGGTAATGCAGTTCGGTAATAAGATAAAGGTTGCCGAGCCCGAATCTCTTGCGCAAAAGATAAAAGAAAAGGCACAGTCAATAGCAGATATGTATTAATATTTTCAGGCGGGTATTAATCCGCCTGCTTTTTTGTTAAATAAAAGTTAATTTTGTAAACATTTTGTTAACAAAACATTGACCTTATTTATTTGTATATATATAATATGAAATTGAAAAAACTGAATGAATGTAAGAGTTTTTTCAATAAGATTATTGGAGATTAGATATGATTAAATCAATGACAGGCTTCGGAAGAGCCACCGAGGAAATTAACGGCTATGTTATTTCCGTTGAAATTAAATCTGTAAACCACCGTTATTTTGAGTTCAACTGCCGTTTGCCGAGGCAGTACGGATTTGCTGAGGAAAAATTGAAGTCCTATATTAATTCCCGTGTTTCAAGGGGCAAGGTTGACTGCTTTCTCAGCATTGAAGCTCTTAACACCGAGGCTGCTGAGGTAGTAGTTAACAACACTCTTGCCACCGCGTACGTTAAGGCGCTTGCAGAGCTTGAAGAAAATTACGGATTAAAAGCCGATTACGGCGCGTCAACTATCAGCAGGTATCCCGATGTGCTTGTTGTAAAAAAGGCGGATGAGGACGAGGAGCTTTTGTGGAGCTATATCGAAAAGGTTGCGTGTGAAGCTGTTGACAAGTTTATTGAAATGCGCAGCCGTGAGGGCGAAAAGCTTAAAGCAGACGTTCTTTCAAGAGCTGATTTAATTATTGAAAAAGTTGAATTTATTGAAAAACGCTCGCCTGAAACCGTAAAGGAGTATAACGACAAGCTTGTTGAAAGAGTGCACGAGCTTATAGGCGACGTTTCCCTTGACGAAAACAGGGTTATTCAGGAGGTTGCTATTTTTGCGGATAAGGTTGCCGTTGCGGAGGAAACCGTTCGCTTACGCTCTCACATTGAGCAGTTGCGTTCTTTTCTTGAAAGCAAGGAGCCTATCGGAAGAAAAATGGACTTTCTTGTTCAGGAGATTAACAGAGAAGCAAACACAATCGGCTCAAAGGCTTCCGACGTTGAAATTGCCCGTAAGGTTGTGGATATTAAAGCAGAGGTTGAAAAAATCAGAGAACAAATTCAGAACATTGAATAAAGGAAGCGTTTATGGAACTTGTTAATATCGGTTTTGGTAATTTAGTTAATGCTGACAGGGTTTTGTCAATAATCAGCCCTGAATCCGCTCCTGCAAAGCGTATTGTGCAGGAGGCAAAGTCAAACGGAAATCTGATAGACGCAACGCACGGCAGAAAAACAATGAGCATTATCATTATGGATTCTGACAACGTGGTGTTATCCTATCTTGATATTAAACGTATTGCACAAAAATTCGGCACGGAGGTTGACGTTGATGAGTAAGGGTATGCTTGTAATCCTTTCCGCCCCAAGCGGAACGGGTAAGGACACTGTATTTCAGGAGTTGTCTAAGCGCAGAAAAGATATAATTGAATCAATATCCGCTACTACGCGCAACCCCAGAAAAGGGGAAGCGCACGGAGTTAATTATTATTTTAAAACTCCTGAGGAATTTCAGGAAATGATTGACCATAATGATTTTCTTGAATACGCGTGCTACAACGATTGTTACTACGGAACCCCTGCAGGTCCTGCGCTTGAAGCGATTGAAAATGGAAAAATCTGCTTTTTAATTATTGAGCGTAAGGGCGCGCAAAAGGTTATGAAGAATTATCCTGACGCAGTTTCAATTTTCCTTATGCCGCCAAGCATTGAAATTCTTGAACTGCGTTTGAAAAAGAGAAACACCGATACTGACGACCAGATTAAAAACCGCCTTGAAATTGCCAAAGAGGAAATGGCGGATACGTCAAATTTTGATTATGTTGTTTTCAACAACGAGCTTGATAAAGCTGTTGATGATATAAATACCATTCTTGAAGCAGAGCTTCAGAAAAGAAATCAGAAATAATTTTAAGGAGAAATATATTATGTTTAACCCCGATTTAAAGAATGTTTTGGAAAAGTGCAACAGCAGGTACAGCCTTGTAGTTGCGACCGCTAAGAGAGCAAGAGAAATCAGAGACGAGGCAGTAAAAAACGACGTTTTACTTGACGTTAAAAGCGTTTCTACTGCTATGGATGAAATTATTGACGGAAAGTACGTTGTTGACGAACCCGAAGAAATAAAGTCAAAAGATAATGACTAAAAAGATTGCAACAGTTGCAGTTGAAAATACTTTTTTTAACACTGATTCCGATTACGATTATTACATTCCCGAGGAGCTTGAGGACGAAATTAAAATCGGCTCAAGAGTTAAGGTGCCTTTCGGTAAGGGAAACGTAATACGCAACGGAATTGTTCTGAATATTTTTACTGCAATTAATAATGATTTAAAGTCTGTATATAAAACCGACCGTAAATCGCAGCCGCTTACCGATGAAATGATTAAGCTTGCGCTCTGGCTTAAAGACAGATGCTTTTGCACAACCTACGACTGTCTGCGCCAGATGCTTCCGCGCGGTATCGATAAGGTAGGCGACAAAAGCAGCAAGATGATTAGGCTTATTGACGACGCCGTTATTCCAAAACTTACGCCTAAGCAGCAAAGCGTTTTAAACCTTTTGTTTGACGTAGGCGCAGCAGAGGTTAACGAGGTTTGCGAATTCTGCTCCGTCGGCAAAGGCGTGCTTGATAATCTTATTCGTTATAAAGTATGCGAGTACTATGAAAAGGAAGTTTACCGCAATCCTTTTAAAAACGTACCGCCCGTTTATAAAAAAGAAAGTATAGTGCTTTCGTCAGAACAGCAAAAGGCTTATAACACTTATGCCTCTATGCTCGAAAACGGAGGAGGCACGGGACTGCTTTACGGCGTTACAGGCTCAGGTAAAACTCAGGTGTATATGAGCCTTATCGACAGAACGATTGAATTAAACAAAGAGGTAATCGTTCTTGTACCCGAAATTGCGTTAACACCGCAGCTTCTCAATCTGTTCCACGCAAGATACGGCAGAGACGTTGCAATAATTCACAGCGGACTTTCCCTCGGCGAACGTAACGATGAATACAAGAGAATTTCAAGAGAGGAAGCAAAAATTTGTATCGGCACAAGAAGCGCTGTTTTTGCTCCTTTCAAAAATCTCGGCTTAATTGTTATGGACGAGGAGCAGGAGCATACATACAAAAGCGAACGCACACCGCGGTATCACGCGAGGGACGTTGCAAATTTCCGTTGCAAGTATAACAACGCGCTGTTTCTAATGGCGTCCGCTACGCCAAGCGTTGAAACCTATTCGGCGGCTGTAAGCGGCAAATACACGCTTTGCGAGCTTAATGAGCGATTTGGAGAAGCAAAGCTTCCGTCTGTAATAACGGTTGATATGAAACAGGAGCTGAAGGCAGGTAATAAATCTTCGATTTCAGCAATACTTAAAGAGCTTATAGGCATTAACCTTAATGAGAAAAAGCAGACGATTCTTCTTATTAACAGGAGAGGTTACAACACCTTTATTGCCTGTAACGAATGCGGACACGTTGTTACCTGTCCAAACTGCAGTATAAGCCTTACTTATCATTCGTATAATAACAGGCTAATGTGCCATTATTGCGGTTATTCAAAGCCGCTTGACAATATTTGCCCTGAATGCGGGCAGAATAGTATCAGGTACAGCGGGTACGGTACGCAGAGAATTGAGGAAGAGCTTTCTCATCTGTTTCCGCAGGCGCGCGTTATACGAATGGACGCTGATACGACCTCAGCAAAATTCAGCCACCAGAGGATTTTTGAAGCATTTGCAAGCGGAGATTATGATATTCTTATCGGAACACAAATGGTGGCAAAGGGACTTGACTTCCCGAACGTAACACTTGTCGGCGTAGTAAATGCCGATAATTCGCTTTATGACGAAAACTATATGGCAGGAGAGCGTTCCTTTGACCTGATTACTCAGGTAGTCGGCAGAAGCGGCAGAAGGGATGTAACAGGCAAAGCTGTTATACAGACTATTAATCCTTATAACGAGATTATTGAATACGCTTCAAATCAGGATTACAAAGCCTTTTATAACAGTGAAATAGAACGCCGAAGGCTTCTTACTTATCCGCCTTACTGCTATATTTTTGCGGTATCATTTACCTGTGATAATGAAAATACCGTAGCCCTGTGCGCAAAGGCTTTTTTTGAAACGCTGATTGAGCTTAACGAAAACGAAAAGCTGATAATACTCGGTCCTTCACAGGCTAAAATCAGCAAAATCAGCAATAATTACAGATATAAGCTTTTTATTAAATGTAAGAATAATTCACATTCGGTAAGAAATCTGCTGAATGAAACAAATAAAAAGGTAATAAAAACCAAAGAATTTAAAGATGTTTCAATTACAATTGATATTAATCCTTATGATATCAGTTGATTTGATAGTGGAGAATTAAAATGGCATTAAGAAACATTGTAAAACTCGGCGACCCTGTGCTGAATAAAAAGAGCCGTCCCGTTGAAAAGTTTGACGAAAAGCTGTCAATTCTTATTGATGATATGCTTGAAACTATGTATGACGCAAACGGGGTCGGTCTTGCCGCAGTACAGGTTGGCGTACTCAGAAGAGTTGTTGTTATAGATATCGGCGAGGGTCCTATGGAGCTCGTTAACCCCGAAATAACCTTTACCGAAGGCGAACAGAGAGAGCAGGAGGGCTGCCTTTCCTTACCAGGAAGATACGAGGTAACTCTCAGACCGATGAAGGTACAGGTTAAGGCTCAGGACAGAAACGGTAAATGGCAGGTGTTTACGGGCGAGGATTTAAAAGCCCGCGCCTTCTGCCATGAGCTTGACCATCTTGACGGCGTGCTTTTCACGTCTCATATTGCTCCCGCCGAGCCCGAAATAACCGATTAAGGATAGTTTATGAAGATTATATTTATGGGCACGCCTGATTTTGCCGTGCCGTGCCTTGAGGCACTTATAAAATCAAATAACGACATTCTTGCCGTTTTAACACAGCCTGATAAAAAGGTAGGCAGAAAGCAGATTATTACTCCGCCGCCCGTTAAGGTTATCGCACAACAGTCGGGAATACCCGTATATCAGCCCGATTCATTAAAAAACAGCAATGCCGCTGAAATAATTGCAGAGCTTAATCCCGACGTAATAATTGTAGTTGCTTACGGAAAAATTCTTCCGAAAAGCATTCTTGATATTGCAAGGCTCGGTTGCATTAACGTTCACGCTTCGCTTCTGCCTAAATACAGGGGCGCTGCGCCTATTCAATGGGCTGTTCTCAACGGCGACAGCAAAACGGGCGTTTGCATAATGCAGATGGACGAGGGACTTGACACAGGGGATATATTGCTCTGCGAGGAAACGGAAATCGGCATTAATGAAACCTCTGAGCAATTGTTTGACAGACTTTCGGTTATCGGCGCAAACGCTTTGCTTGAGACACTCAAACAGCTTGAAGCAGGGGATATAACGCCCGTAAAACAGAGCGGGGAAAGCTGTTACGCTTCTATGATTGATAAATCGCTTTGCCCGATTGATTGGAGTAAATCAGCGTTTGAAATTCATAATAAAATCAGAGGGCTTCAAAGCTGGCCCTGCGCAACCGCGGTTATTAACGGAAATGTTACTAAAATTCACAAATCCGAGCTTTCCGACGAACAGGGAAGCGGCTGCGGCGTTGTGGTTAAAAACAAAAATGAATTAATCGTATCCTGCGGAGATAATAAATGTATTAAAATTTTGGAAATTCAGCCGCAGGGCAAAAAGAAAATGGACATTAAATCATACCTCGCGGGCAATAAAATTGAAGCGGGCACGGTTTTAATGTAACGGGAGAAGTTATGGAATACTATTTGATGTACTATTTAACAGGGTTCATTATGATTCCTGCCCTGATTTTTTCGGTAATCTGTCAAATCAAGGTAAAAACTGCATTCAAAAAATACAGCCAAATACGTAATTCAAGAAATATTTCCGGTGCTGAAGCCGCTTACAGACTTTTACAGCTTAACGGCGTTACCGATGTTAAGATTATTCCCATAAGCGGAAATCTTACCGATAATTACAATCCGAAAACGAAAGAAATCTGCCTTTCACAGAACGTATATAATTCGGCAAGCGTTGCCGCAATAGGCGTTGCGTGTCACGAAGCAGGTCACGCATGCCAGCATGCGCAGGAGTATTTTCCCCTTAAAATCAGAAATCTTGCAATACCTGCAACGCGTTTCGGCTCATATCTCGGGATACCGCTTGTTTTATTAGGGCTTTTCTTCAGCTTTGAGCCGTTGACTTATATCGGCATTATTCTTTATTCGGCAGTCGTGCTGTTTCAGCTTCTCACTCTGCCTGTTGAGTTTAATGCCTCAAAAAGAGCCCTTGCAACAATAAGGGATAATCAGTTACTCGTTGATGATGAGTATAAGGGCGCAAAAAAGGTATTAACCGCTGCGGCATTAACCTATGTTGCCGCTCTGGTTTCAGCGCTTCTTACTCTGTTAAGGTTAATCCTTGTTTCAGGTAGAAGAAGATGAGGGATTCACGCAAAGCTGCATTTGACGCGCTTTACAATGTAATTTACAAAAACGCGTATTCAAATATTGAAATTGATAAAGCCATTTCAAATCTTACGGAAGGTAAAGCCTTTGCCGCAAGGCTTGCATACGGCGTTATTGAAAGACAAATTACGCTTGATTATCTAATCGGAAAATTCTGTTCCAAAGCAAAACCAAAGGTCAGAATAATTCTGCTTATGGGCGCTTATCAGCTGTATTTTATGGACAAGGTGCCCGCGAGTGCAGCAATAGACGAAAGCGTTAATCTTGCTAAAAATGCGGGTTTAGCTTACTATTCAAAACTCATAAATGCTGTGCTTCACAAAATCGATGAACAGAGAGTTGATATTAATTCAATAGAAGATGCAAGCATTAAGTATTCTGTTCCTGCAAATTTGATTAATATGTGGAACAAGCAATACGGTCAGGATGTAACGCAATCTGTTTTGAACTGCGTTAATGAACGACCGCCCGTATTTGCTGTTCCGAATTATACAAAAACTGATTTGTCTAAACTGATAGACACGCTTTCAGGAGAGGGCGTTGACTGTGAAGCATTCTGTGATTTAGTCAGGATTAATTCTTCCTTTGACTTAAACGCGCTTAAATCATATAATGACGGCTTATTTCATATTCAGGATTTATCCTGCTTCAAAGCAGTTAATGCGCTTGGCGTAACCGAGAACAGCGTAGTTCTTGATATTTGTGCCGCACCGGGAGGCAAGTCGTTCACCGCGGCTTCTCTGTGCGGGGACAAGTGTAAAATACACGCCTTTGACATTCACAGCCACAGGGTTGATTTAATAAACAACGGCGCAAAAAGGCTCGGCTTAAACTCGGTTAACGCTCAGATTAATGACGCAACCGTGTATAACCCCGATATGCCTAAGGCAGATTATATA
>CADBUK010000028.1 GCA_902797915.1 Oscillospiraceae bacterium | reverse complement strand
GGTTACAATTGCAGGCGAATCCGCAGGCGCTTCAAGCGTTAACGCGCTCTGCGTTTCCCCTCTTGCGAAGGGGCTTTTCAGATACGCGATTTCAGAGAGCAGCGGCATTACGCCCGTTGTTCCCTACCACACCTTCAGAAGCCTTGAGGAAGCGTTGCAGACAGGCAACAGCATTATGGCTGAATTCAAAAAAACAAGCCTTGCTGAAATGAGAGAAATCCCCGCTGAAAAACTTGTAAAAACAGAGTATTCAAACACGGCGATGACGGTTGACGGATACGCAATTACCGAGCAGCCGTACCTGACCTACGAGCGCGGTGCAAACAACGAGCAGGCTTTGCTTAACGGCTTTAACTCACACGAGGCAAACGTGTTTAACCTGTTCATCAAGGTTGACAGGGACGGCTATACCGAAATGCTGAAGGAAACGCTTGGAGATTACGCCGATGATGCCGAGGCAATTTATCCTTACGACAGCATACCGCTTGATTACAGCTTTGCGGTTGAGGCGGGCGGAGAAGCCAAGGGCGCTTACAACTACGTTCTGGGCGGCACCTGGTTTGCTTACAGCCACTACCTGTGGAGCAATTACACGGCAAACGAGGGTATTCCCGTTTACCAGTACTGCTTTACGAAAGACAACCGTTCGCTGAGGGCAAACCACGCGGGCGAGCTGCCCTACGCCTACGGCAATCTGTGGCGGCACGGCTGGCTGTATGACGAGGCGGATTATGCGCTTTCGGAAGCTATGCAGAGCTACTGGGTAAACTTTGTTAAGACGGGTAATCCGAACGGAGAGGGCTTGCCCGAATGGCAGCCGTTTGCCGAAGACAGAAGCAAGGTGCTTGAGCTCGGCGACGAAATCCGAATGATTGACAATCCGTACAACGACCTCTACCCCCTGCTTGACAAATATCAGAACACGCTAAAATAATGCTTGCATATTTTAAGTTAAAGTATTATAATATATGCAATATAAAAACACTGTGACGAAGAAAAGTAGTTTTTCCGACACCTTGCAGAGAGCTGTGCCAGGGCTGTAAGCACGGCAGGATTAAGAAAAATGAAGTTCCCTTCCGAGTGGCTGCGTTGAACGTTTTCCTATTAGGCGCAGACGAAGCGATGCCCGTTACCGCATCAAAAAGTGTTTGCTTGGATTTAGTTTTAACTCTTAGCAAGAATTAGGGTGGTACCGCAGATAACATATCTGTCCCTTTTGGGACAGATATTTTTTTGTCCCTTTACAAAAAAATGAAAGGATGAAACAAATGAGAAACCAGCTTGAAGAAATCAGAAAAGCGGCAAAAGAAGCGCTGGAAAGCTTTGATTCCAAAGAGCAGCTTGAAGAAGCAAGGATTAAATACCTTGGCAAAAAGGGCGAGCTTACCGCTATTTTAAAGCAGATGGGCAAGCTTTCCGCAGAGGAGCGACCCGTTATCGGCCAGCTTGCAAACGAAATCCGCTCCGACATTGAAAACAAAATCGCGGAGAAAAGCGCTCAGCTCAAGGAAAAAGAGCTTGAAAGAAAGCTTAAAGAAGAAACCATTGACGTAACTATGCCCGGCAAGCTTCCCGAAATCGGCCACAAGCACCCGCTTACAATCGTGCTTGACGAGATTAAGGAAATCTTTATGGGTATGGGCTTTGACATTGCCGAGGGTCCCGAGGTTGAGTACGACTATTACAATTTTGAGGCGCTCAACATTCCAAAGGACCACCCCGCAAGAGATACGCAGGACACCTTCTATATTGAGGAAAACATTGTATTGAGAACGCAAACCTCTCCAATGCAAATCAGATTTATGGAGAACAACAAGCCTCCGTTCAGAATGATTGCACCCGGACGTGTTTTCCGCTCCGACGCTGTTGACGCAACTCACTCTCCCCTGTTCCATCAGATTGAGGGACTTGTTGTTGACAAGGGCGTTACTATGGCAGACCTTAAAGGCACGCTTGAAGCGTTCGCAAAAAGACTTTACGGCGAGGATACAAAAATCCGCCTTCGCCCGCACCATTTCCCGTTCACAGAGCCGAGCTGCGAAATTGACGTAAGCTGCTTCAAATGCGGCGGCAAGGGCTGCTCGATGTGTAAAAACGAGGGCTGGATTGAAATTCTCGGCGGCGGTATGGTACACCCGAAGGTGCTTAAAAACGGCGGCGTTGACCCTGACGAATACAGCGGCTTTGCGTTCGGTATCGGTCTTGAGCGCCTTGTAATGTTCCGCTTTAACATTGACGATATGCGTTTGCTTTACGAAAACGATTTAAGATTCTTAGAACAGTTTTAAGGGAGGTGCAGAAGAATGATTTTATCAAGAAAATGGCTTAAAGATTATGTTAATTTAGACGATATAAGCGATAAGGAATTCTGCGACGAAATGACTCTCTCCGGCTCTAAGGTTGAGGATTTTGAGGTTGAGGGCGCTGAAATCAAAAACGTTGTAGTCGGCAAGGTTAATTCACTTGAGGCTCACCCCGATTCAGACCACCTTTGGATTTGCAAAATAAACGTAGGCGGCGAGGCTGACGAGCAAATCGTTACGGGCGCGCAGAATTTAACAGTCGGCGACTATGTTCCCGTAGCGCTTCCCGGCGCTGTTGTTATCAACAGAAAGGACCACTGCCTTGCAGAAATCAAAAAAGGCAAGCTGCGCGGCGTTGAGTCGAACGGTATGCTCTGCTCCTTCGACGAGCTCGGTCTTACACAGAACGACTTCCCCTACGCAACGCCCGACGGAATTTTCATTCTCGGCGACGACTGCGACAAAACGCTTGGTATGGATATTCACAAGGCTATCGGTTATGACGACACCTGCGTTGAATTTGAAATAACCTCCAACCGCTGCGACTGTATGTCCGTTACGGGCCTTGCAAGAGAGGCTGCGGCAACATTCAAGAGAGATTTCAATCTGCCCGAGCCCGTTGTTAAGGCAGGCCACGGCGACGTTAACGAGCTGCTGAAGGTTAATATTGACGAGCCTGAAAAATGCTACCGCTATTCAGGCGCAGTTGTTGAAAACGTACGCGTTAAGGAGAGCCCGCGCTGGCTGCGCGAAAGATTAAGAGCAAGCGGCGTTCGCCCCATCAGCAACATAGTTGATATTACAAACTACGTTATGCTTGAATACGGCCAGCCGATGCACGCATTTCACCTGCGCTTTTTAGAGGGCAACACAGTTAACGTGCGCAACGCAAGGGACGGCGAAACGATTACTACGCTTGACGGCGTTGAGCGTGAGCTTAATTCGGATATGCTTGTTATTGCAGACGCAAACAAGCCCGTTGCCGTTGCAGGCGTTATGGGCGGCGAATACAGCGGAATTATGGACGACACCACAACAATCGTGTTTGAGTCCGCCTGCTTCAACGGTATTTCCGTTCGCAGAACCGCAAAGGCGCTTGGTATGAGAACCGAGTCGTCAAGCAGATTTGAAAAGGAACTTGACCCCGGCGCTACACTTACCGCTCTTAAAAGAGCGCTTGAGCTCGTTCAGGAGCTTGACGCAGGCGACGTTGTTAACGGAATTATTGATAATTTTGTTACCCCGAAAGCACCCGTTAAGCTTAAATTTGACTACAAGTGGATTAACGATTTCATCGGCATTGACTTAACCGAGGCGGAGCAGAAGGAAATCCTTGAAAAGATTGAATTCACGTTTGACGATGAGGGCAACATCATTGCCCCGTCCTTCAGAAACGATATTGAGCATATCGCCGATATTTCCGAGGAGGTTGCGCGCTTCTTCGGTTACCACAACATTCCGAACAGGATTTTAAGTGGCGTTGCGGTAGGCAAGCTGACAGACAATCAGAAATTCATCAGAAACATTAATGAAACCCTGATTTCCTGCGGCTGCACGGAGATTTCCACCTTCAGCTTTATCAGCCCGAAGGCTTATGACAAAATCGGACTTGCCGCTGACGACGAGCTTCGCAATTCGGTTGTTATCAGCAACCCGCTCGGCGAGGACACAAGCGTTATGAGAACGACTATTCTGCCGTCAATGCTTGGCGTACTCGCTCACAACTACAACCACAAGAACGACCACGCCTGCCTGTATGAAATCGGCACCGTTTATCAGCCTACCGAAAAGGGCAAGCTGCCGATTGAAAGTCAGAAGGCTGCCATAGGTATTTACGGCGCCAACGCTGATTTTTACACGCTTAAAGGAATTGTTGAGAGACTGCTTGACAAGCTGAACGTTGCAGAATACGACATTGAGGCTGTAACCGACAACCCGACCTTCCACCCCGGCAGAACGGCAAAAATAACCATCGGCGGCAAGCCGCTTGCTACCCTCGGCGAAATTCATCCCAAGGTTGCAGAGGCTTACGGAATAGGCGTTAAGGTTTACGTTGCAGAGGTTGACGTTAACACTGCTTACGAAAACCGTCTTGGCACACGCACGCACAAGCCGCTGCCCAAATACCCCGCTACCACGAGGGATTTGGCATTTGTTTGCGACAAGGCAATACCCGTTCTCAAGCTTCAGAAGGCAATCAGCGAGGCTGTGGGCAAAACGCTTGAAAAGGTTGCGCTGTTTGACGTTTACGAGGGCGAGCAGATTGAAAGCGGCAAGAAGAGCGTTGCCTTTAATATCAGGATGAGAAGCCCCGAGCGTACGCTTACCGACGACGAGGCGGACGCAGCTATGAAGAGAGCGGTTAAAGCGCTTAACAAAATGGGCATTAACCTGCGCTCATAAAAAACTATTGTAATTATTAAGAATTTAGTATATAATATATATTAAATTGTTAAACAGGAGGTGGACTTTACTGTTATGGATATCAATAAGACGATGACCTTTAAGCTCGGCGACAACAAAGAGGACGTTATGCGCGACACGCTGACTCAGGTTTTTGACGCTTTAAAGGAAAAGGGCTACAACCCCATTAATCAGATTGTTGGTTATATTCTTTCCGAAGACCCGACATACATCACAACCCACAATAACGCAAGAAGCCTTATCCGCAGGGTTGACAGAGATGAGCTTTTGGCAGAAATGGTGAAGTCTTATCTTAACAACTGATAATCAAAATATAATTGCAAAGGAGGGTTTTCTTTGGCAGAGGAAATGAAGGATACTTTTTTGACCTACAAAGGAAAGCCTTTGGTAAGGTGCGGCAAAACCATTTATTATGGCAATATGTCTGACCCGTTTGTTGCATGCTTCACAATTCAGTCTGATAAAGAATTTAAGGACATTACCCTTTCCGATAAGGTTCTTATTCAGATTATCAACACTGACCCCGATGTGAGCCCAAAGGAAAAAATTGTTAAAAAGAGCGAGAAAAACGGGCTTTTTAACGCGCTTGATTTAGGCGCGGTTTGGCTTGAAAGAGCGCTCAAATAATTAAAAGAAAAAAGCACTCTCGGTTGAGAGTGCTTT
>CADBUK010000027.1 GCA_902797915.1 Oscillospiraceae bacterium | reverse complement strand
CAGGAGCAGGTAATGCAGATTTTCCGCGAGCTTGCAGGTTATTCATACGGCAGGGCGGACGTTGTGCGCCGTGCTATGAGTAAAAAAAAGCATGACGTTCTTGAGGCTGAACGCAAAACCTTCCTTGAAGGCTGCGCCGAAAGGGGAGTTGACGCAGAAACGGCAACCGCGCTCTTTGAACAAATCAGCGAGTTTTCAAAGTATGCGTTCAATAAATCCCACGCCGCCTGCTATTCGCTTGTTGCGTACAGAACGGCTTATTTAAAACGCTATTATCCCGCGCCCTTTATGGCGGCGCTGTTAACCTCCGTGCTTGATTCGTCAAACAAGGTAGCCCGCTATATTGCCGAGTGTAAGCGTATGGGACTGCGCCTTGCCGTGCCCGACGTAAATACCTCTATGAAGGGCTTTTCCGCAAACGGAAACGTTATTAATTACGGGCTTCTCGGCATAAAAAATCTCGGCTCAGAGTTTATTAACGATATAATAAAAGAGCGTGGAAACGGCGCTTATAAGGACTTGTTTGATTTCTGCTCACGCTTGCAAACAAGCCATTTTAACCGCCGCGCAGTTGAAAGCCTTATCCGTTCTGGCGCGCTTGATTCTTTAGGTGCAAACCGCCGCCAGATGCTACAGGCGCTTCCCGCCCTTGTAAGCAATCTTGAGGATTACCGCCGCAAAACTATGTACGGTCAGGTCGGCTTTTTCGATTTGGGTAACGACGATAATTCGTTCGGCATTGATTTTGAGCTTCCCGCAGTTGATGAATTTCCTAAAGCCGAGTTGCTTAAAATGGAAAAGGAAATGACGGGGCTTTATCTTTCGGGTCATCCGCTTGATAAATATGAACCCTTCATTCAGCAACTTGGTTATGCGCGCACCGCCCAGTTGCTTGAAGCGGGCAAGTCGGAAATGGCTTCCTATGCAGACGGCGATTACGTTTCGCTTGCGGGTATAATCAGCAATATTACAATCAAGCAAACGCGAAACGGGCAGAATATGGCGTTCATTTTGCTTGAGGATATGCTCGGCTCAATTGAAATTGTTGTATTTCCTAAGGTGTTGGAGGAATATAATCAATATATTTCAAGCGGCGGGGTAATCACGGTATTCGGTACTCTTTCCGTTGAGGAGGAAAAGGACGCAAAGGTACTTGCAAATACAATTCAGGGCGCGCCTGACGGCAACAGCCGTCCCGCAGTGAAGAACGGAAAGCCTGCTAATAAACCTAAACCTCAGAACGTTGAAAAGCCTGCAACGAAGAAGAGTAAGCACCGAGGGCTCTACCTGCGTTTTCCGTCAAAAAGCGACATCAGGATTGAAAAGGTAAAGGTTATTACCTCAATTTTTGACGGCGATTTACCGCTTTATTTCTACTATCTTGATGAAAAAAGGTATGAGCTTCAGCCCCGTGAATCGTTTGTTTTGGTTAATGAAACAATGATTTCGGAGCTTAAAAAGCTTCTTGGCAACGAAAATGTAGCCGTGATTAATTAATATGGCTTGACAATTTATTACAATTTGTTTAGAATAATAATCCAATAATATATATAAATTAAATTATTTTGCCGTTGGCTTCCGACGGCGGAAAGGCGGTTATTTATTATGAAGACTATTGCGGTATTAACAAGCGGCGGCGACGCCCCCGGTATGAACGCTGCAGTTCGCGCAGTTGTAAGAACAGCGTGCGTAAACGGTATTAAAGTTCTCGGCGTTATCAGGGGGTATAACGGTCTTATCAACGGCGATTTCGTTGAGCTTGACCTTCGCTCCGTTTCAGATATTATTCACAGGGGCGGTACTAAGCTTTACAGCGCCCGTTCGGCAGAGTTTGCTACAGAGGAAGGTATGCGCAAGGCAATCCGTACCTGCAAGGAATACGGAATTGAGGGCGTTGTTGTTATCGGCGGCGACGGTTCCTTCAGAGGCGCCCGCGATTTATCCGAGAGGGGAATTCCCTGCGTAGGTATTCCGGGCACGATTGATAATGATATTGCCTGCTGTGATTACACAATCGGATATGATACCTGCCTTAATACAATTATGGACTGCGTTGACCGCGTGCGTGATACTACGGAGTCTCACGACCGCTGCACAGTTGTTGAGGTTATGGGCAGAAGAGCGGGCTATCTTGCTCTTAACGCAGGTATTGCAGTCGGCGCAACCGCAATTCTTATTCCCGAAATTGAATTTGATATTCAGAAGGACGTTATCGAAAGAATGCAGAGAACTCAGCGTACGGATAAAAAGCACTTCCTCGTTGTTGTTGCAGAGGGCGTTGGAGTTGACGTAACAGAGCTTGCGAAGGATATTCAGAAGCAGACGGGCGTCGAATCCCGTGCCTGCATTCTCGGTCATATTCAGCGCGGCGGCTCGCCGACCGTTCAGGACAGAGTAATGGCTACACGTATGGGTCATTATGCTGTTAAGGAGCTGCTTATGAAGAATATCGGTAACCGCGTTGTTGCCGCTCAGAAGGGCGACGTTGTTGATTACGATATTTTTGAAGCGCTCAATATGGAAAAGCATATTGACAAAGGTCTTTATCAGGTAGCGCTTGACGTTTCAATTTAAACTTGTATATAATTTTAAATCCCTCGGTATTTGCCGAGGGATTATTTTGTAAATTTTTCATCATTTAAAATCTGCCTTTTCTGTCAATAATAACTTTGGTGATTTTATGGATTTTGTCAGAAAAGCAATTCGTGTTTTTGATACCGTGCTGGCAGTGCTGTGTGCGGTAATTTTTTCTTTAATAATATTTGCAAACGATTATTTACCCGAAAGGGTTTATGTTGACGGCGGCAGCGCTTCGTTTTACAATCTTTTTACGCTAAGCGACGGCAGTGAGGCAAGCGTTGATTATCAGTCCGCGCAGCGCGTTTCGGAAACAGAGCGGGAGATTATGCTGCTCGGCGCAATTCCCGTTTCGGAAAGACCTGTTGTTAATCAAACCGAACAGCGCGTATTAGTTTCGGGCAGCTCCTTCGGCATTAAGCTGTATACAAACGGCGTAATCGTTGTAGGCACAAGGGACATAAACGTTAACGGTAAAACTGTAAATCCTTCAAAGGAAGCGGGAATTCTTATCGGTGACGTTATTGTTTCAATAAACTCAAAGCGCGTTTACGATTCTTCAAGGGTGGAGGAAATACTCAACGATAATAACGGCGAAAGCTATAATATTAAAGTTAACCGAAACGGCCATATTGAAAGCCTTGTGCTGACCCCTGTTTACGTTGATAACGAGGGCTGTTATAAGGCGGGTATGTGGGTGCGCGATTCTACGGCGGGTATCGGCACAATAACCTTTTTTGATGAAAACAGCGGCAAAATGGCTGCTCTCGGACATCCTATAACGGATGTTGATACGGGGGAGATTATGCCGCTTTTAAACGGCGAGGCGGT
>CADBUK010000026.1 GCA_902797915.1 Oscillospiraceae bacterium | reverse complement strand
CCGAACCAGATTAATAACGTGCTTGCATTCCCGGGTATCTTCCGCGGCACGCTTGACGTTCGCGCAAGCGATATCACAGAGGGTATGAAGATTGCGGCAGCGTATGCAATCGCTTCACTTGTTGATGAAAGCGAGCTTAATGCCGATTATATTCTTCCTCACGCGTTTGACCCGAGAATTAAGGACACCGTTGCAGCGGCAATTGCAGAGGCAGCCCGCAAGGACGGCGTAGCAAGAATTTAACAATTCCAAAGTTTTTAAGCCCTGCGTTTGCAGGGCTTTTTTATATTTTTTTTACTTTTAAGTTTATTTAAGGTTGCCGAAATATAATGAAGCCAGGCTCAAGAGAGCAACAAATTTTAAAAGGAGTAAAAATTATGAAAAAGAAACTTTTGGCTGTTATTTTGGCTATGGTATTAGTATTTTCATTCAGCGTAACGGCTTTTGCGGAAGGCGGTCCGGGCGGAACCCCGCCAAGCGCGCCCCCAAGCAGTTCGCAGTCGGGCGAGGCTCCCGGAGGAGCACCGGGCGGCTCAAGCTCGTCTGTCAGTTACAGCGGTGCAACTGAAATAAACTCGTCGGCTTCTCAAACGGATAAAACCTATTCTTCAACAAGCGCGGATGAAAACGCCCTGCTGATTGACACGTCGGAGGATGTAACAATATCAAACCCCACCGTAACCAAATCAGGCGATTCTGACGGCGGCGACAATTGTAATTTCTACGGTATTAATTCAGGCATGATGGTAATGGGCGGCGGCACAACCACCATCACGGGCGGCACTGTTGAGGCAACCGCAACGGGCGCAAACGGCGTTTTCTCTTACGGCGGCAACGGCGGGCAGAACGGCGCTGAGGGCGACGGCACAACAGTTATTATCAAAGACACCGTTATTAATACCACGGGCGATAACGGCGGAGGTATTATGACAACGGGCGGCGGTATCATGCAGGCGGAAAACCTTACCGTAACAACCTCGGGCCGTTCCTCTGCAGCAATCAGAACGGACAGGGGCGGCGGCACGGTTACTGTTACGGGCGGCAGTTATACCACAAGCGGACTCGGCTCTCCTGCAATTTATTCAACTGCGGATATCACGGTTTCGGATGCAACTCTTGTTTCAAATCTTTCGGAGGGCGTTTGCATTGAGGGACAAAACAGCGTTACAATCAATAACAGCAGTCTTACCGCAAACAATACCGATATGAACGGCAATGCAACTTTCCTTGATACGATTATGATTTATCAGTCAATGTCAGGTGACGCTGACAGCGGTACGTCTTCATTTACAATGAATGGCGGTTCGCTTACAAGCAAAAGCGGGCACGTGTTCCATGTAACAAACACAAATGCCGTTATCAACCTTTCGGGCGTTTCAATTACAAATGAGGACAGTGAAAATATCCTTCTCTCCGTTTGTGATGACGGCTGGAGCGGAAGCAGCAATATTGCAACCCTCAATGCTGACAGCCAGACGCTCAGCGGCACAATCCTTGTCGGCGATAATTCAACCCTTACTCTTAATCTTACAAATTCATCGTCCTTCACAGGCACAATCAGCGGCGAAATTACAAACGCTAAGGGCGATACGGTTTCAACCGAGGTCGGCACCGTCAGCGTAACACTTGACGATACAAGCAAGTGGTCGTTAACGGCAGACACCTATATTACCGAATTTAACGGCAATGCGGCAAATGTAATCAATAACGGCTATACGCTTTACGTTAACGGTGTTGCGCTTGAGGGCACTTCTGAATCAGCCGAACTTGATATTGCTTCCGAAACGGCTGCAGTATCATCGGTTGCAGACAGCGATGACGTTAAGTTAACCGTAATCATCGGCGTTGCAGCGCTCGCAATTGTTGCAACGGTTGCTGTGTTGGCTATAAAAAAGAAAAATCCTGCTGATGCTGAGAGCAACACGGATTTGAATTTATAAACGCAAAATACAAACCCCGAATTTCAGAATTCGGGGTTGTTTTTTTTATCTTTTTTTATAAAGCACTAATTCGGGATTTGCGCCGTCCGCTTCATAAGTGCAGATTAAAATAAAATCCATATTTGCAAGCACTCCGAAGCATCTGTCGCCCCCGAATTCGCACTCAAGCTGATTGCCGAGATACGTTGTGTTATCGTCAAGGAATTTAACACCCGTTCCGTTCGGCAGGCGGTATTCAAGGTTAACAAATTTGCCAACAAGGGCGTTTAGCTTCTCAACCTTAGGCATACCTTCAATATGCAAATTGTTGATTTCGTCAACAAGCTGTTGCTTGAATCTGTCAAATTCGCCGTTGTCACCCAGTTCTTCATATCGCTTCCAATAATCAAGCTTCGGCAGCATATCTTTCAAATAACTGCGGGCGGCTTCTTCTGATATTTTTTCATTTGCCATATTGCGCACGCAAACGTCAATCAACTCGTCCATATTGCTGTAAGTGTACGTTCCGTCTGCATAGCACCATTTGCAGTAATCCTCGTTAAGCGAGCCATCCTTGTTTCTGCCGATAATTTCATCCTCAAGCGGCATTCCGCAGCACTGGCATATCAGCTTTTTCGGCGCGCCCAACAGCGTGTTGATTGAAACGTCAAACAGCTCGGACAGCAGTTTTAACGTTTCGGTATTAGGCACGGTTTCGCCGTTTTCCCAGCGGGAAACTGCCTGACGGGTAACGAACACCTTTTTTGCAAGCTCGTCCTGCGATAATCCGCTCTTTGTTCTGAGCTCGCGTAAAATGTTTTTTGTATCCATATAAGCGCCTCCTCAAAACCGATTGTAATACGCTTTTGCACATTGCGCAAGCAACTGCCTGTTGCGGTAAATTAAACTTATACAGTCAGATTAACTCTGCCAGCACGGTATTTGAAACAAGGAAACCCTTTGGGGTGAAGGAAATGTTTTCTCCGTTTTCCTCCATCAGCCCCGCTTCTATATACGGTGTTAAGTCCTTTTCAATAAGGGCTTTTTTTATGCCTTTTTTCAGGCGAAGCCCAAGCATAATCTGCTCCTCTTTTGTGCCGCCCTCGCCGTCGTCGGTTTTGTTCAGCGCCTCGTCGTAATAAAACCGCCTGCCGTTCCAGAAGGAGTGGGCGGTTGCGCCTAAACCGAGGTAGGGGGCAAGCAGCCAGTATTTATTGTTGTGCCTGCTTTCAAAGCCCTCTTTTGCAAAGTTGCTAACCTCGTACTGCTTCAGCCCCATTGCTTCAAGTCTGCCGACTGCTTTCAGATAAAGTTGCGCGGTCTGCTCCTCGTCGGGCAGGGGCAGTTTGTTCTGCAACCGCTCAAACGGCGTGCCCTCCTCAATGCTGAGAATGTATGCCGAAATGTGCGGTACGCCCGTCTGCTCAATAAAATCAAGCGTTTCGTCAAGGCTTTCGGCGGTCTGCTTCGGCGTGCCGAGCATTAAATCAAGGCTGACGTTTTCAATACCTTTTTTGCGCGCGGTTTCAATAATGCGCAAAACCTGCTCCTTGTCCGCAGTTCTGCCGAGGGCAAGGCGTTCCGCCTTAACCGCGCTCTGCATACCGAGGGAAATTCGGTTTATTCCCATTGCGGCGTACTGCGCAATTTTATCCTCTAATCCCTCGGAGGACGGGTTACATTCAATTGTGATTTCTGCCCCGTCCGCAATCTCAAAACGCTCTTTTGCCGCCGTCAGCAGCCTCTCAATCAGCTCTGCGTCAACGGCGCTCGGCGTTCCGCCGCCGAAATACACCGTGTCAAAGCTGCCGCTGTATTTGTGCATTTCGTCAATCAGCTTTTCGGCGTAAGCCTCCGCTTCCTTACGGCAGTATTTCTTGCTGTAAAACGCGCAATAAGGGCATTTATTCTTGCAATAGGGGATATGGATATATAATCCCGAATTAAAGTTATTATTAATCGGGTGCGGGTGTCCCGCCCTTAATTTTTCATTATTCATTATTCGTTTTTCATTTAAAACAGGGGCGACAATGCCGCCCCATACGTCGTTTATTTTTTCCTGCTCTCAGCTTTAAGCCTAAGGCTTTTATCAAGAATGGTTTTTCTTAATCTTATGGATTTCGGCGTAACCTCAAGCAGCTCGTCGTCCGCAAGGAATTCCATACTCTGCTCAAGCGAAAGGGTGGTGGGCGGCACAAGCTTTAACGCCTCGTCGGAGCCGCTTGCGCGCGTGTTTGTAACGTGCTTTTTCTTGCAGACGTTGCAAACGATGTCCTCGTCCTTTGCACATTCGCCGACAATCATACCCTCGTAAACCTCAACGCCGGGGCCTACGAAAAGCCTGCCCCTGTCCTGAGTGTTCCAAAGTCCGTAGCCCGTGGTGGTGCCCGTTTCGTGTACAACGATTGAGCCGCGGGTGCGGGTGGCAATATCGCCCTTGTAAGACTCGTAACCCGCAAACAGCTGGTTCATAATACCGTTGCCGTTAGTGTCCGTCAAAAACTCGCTGCGGTAGCCGATAAGCCCGCGGGAGGGAATTTTGATTTCAAGGTGGGTCATACCTGTTGAACGGGTGTCCATATTACCGATTTCGCCCTTGCGGGAGCACAGCTTTTCCATAACCACGCCCACGTATTCCTCGGGCACCTCAATTATGGCAAGCTCCATAGGCTCAAGGGTCTGACCCGTTTTTTCGTCCTTTTTAAGAATAACCTGCGGGCGCGAAACCGCAAATTCGTAGTTCTCACGCCTCATTGTTTCAATCAGAATTGAAAGGTGCAGCTCGCCCCTGCCCGAAACCTTAAAGGTGTCCATTGAATCGGTTTCCTCAACCCTCATCGAAACGTTGGTTTCCACCTCTTTGAACAGGCGTTCGCGGATGTTTCGGCTGGTAACGTATTTACCCTCCTGCCCTGCAAACGGGGAGTCGTTAACCATAAAGTTCATACTTATAGTAGGCTCGTCAATTTTTACGAAAGGCAGCGGCTCAACGCAATCAACGTCGCAGGCGGTTTCGCCGATATTTAAATCGGGAATACCCGCAACGCATATAATGTCGCCCGCTGAAGCGCTTTCGCACGGAACGCGCTTTAAGCCCTCAAACTGAAACAGCTTTGTAATGCGTATGTTTTCCTGACTGCCGTCCTGCTTGCACAGCACATAGGGTGTGTTAATTTTAACCGTGCCTCTTTCAATCCTGCCTATGCCTATTCTGCCTATGTATTCGTCATATTCAAGCGAGCAGAAAAGCACCTGCGCGGGCGCCTTTGCGTCGCCCTCGGGGGAGGGAATATGCTCCAGTATAGCGTCAAGCAGCGGGCGCATATCTCCGCTTCTTGCGCTGCTGTCAAGCGAGGAATAACCGTTTTTAGCCGATGCAAAAACAACGGGGAAGTCAATCTGGTCGTCGTCAGCGCCGAGCTCAATGAACAGGTCAAGCACCTCGTCAATAACCTCGTCGGGACGTGCGCCGTCGCGGTCAATCTTGTTGATAACAACAAGCGGGGTTTTGTGCAGGCCGAGCGCTTTTTTTAGCACAAAACGGGATTGCGGCATAGAGGCCTCAAACGCGTCAACAAGCAGCAGAACGCCGTCAACCATAGTTAAT
>CADBUK010000025.1 GCA_902797915.1 Oscillospiraceae bacterium | reverse complement strand
CTACCGTCCTGACGGCGTATTCTTCTCAGGTCAGAGCTTCCTTACAAAGCTTTCAGGCGGTATCGCTGCTCTTATTCAGGGCGTTGTTTACACGGTTGTTAAGTTCTCAGGCGAAAATCTTGATAATATTAACTACAGGCTTACTCAGGGCGAGCATTTCTACGAGTTAGACGGCGGTAAATACGCTGCCGCAATGTTCTTCCTTATTTCAATCCCGATTGCTGTCGGAATGGTTATTTCCGCGCTTCCTATGAAAAAATACGGTATGACCGATAAGGAGCATAAGGAAATGCTTGAAGCGCTTATCGCAAAGAGAAGCGGCGGCGCTGCAGAGGAAACTGCAGAATAATTAAAATGTATTTAAGAGGTGTTTCACCTCATTATTCCTTCTTACTTATTTTTAAACCGCAGGGCATTTGCCCTGCGGTTTTTCCTTTGCGTTTATATTCAATTATTTGTTGATAATAACGCTTGTGGTGGGATATGCAAAATCCGTGTTGTGTTTGCCGATTATGCGCATAATCTCAAGGTTTATCTGCTCAACAAGCTTGTTGTAATCCTCGTAATCAATCGTGCTTGTGTGGCAGCGGATTTCAATGTTAAGCGAGCTTTCGCCGAATTCGTTAAAGCAAACCCTCAGGTTGCGGTCGCTGATTGTAGGCAGGGAGGAAAGGTATTCTCTGATTTCGTCCTCGCACTCCGTAATGGTTTTTTCGTCGGTTGAGTAAAGCAGCCCGATTTTGAAATTGACAACTCTTTCAACAAAGCGGGAAAGGTTTGCGATGTTTGCTTCGGAAAGCTTTGAGTTCGGTACAACAATCGGGCTTCCGTTAAGCTGCCTCAGTCTTGTTGAGCGCATTGTAATATCCTCAACAATGCCCTGAACCTCGTCCGTTTCAATCAAATCGCCAACGTCAAACGGCTTGTCAAGAATGATGAAAAAGCCTGCAATCAGGTTTTTAAGCGAATCCTGAGCGGCAAGCGAAATTGCCAGACCGCCGACCCCGAGTCCCGTAATAAGCCCGTTGATATTGTATCCCATTTCGGAAACAATCATAACGATTGCAATTGATATTGTCAGCACCTTTAAGATGTTGGAAATAAACCTTACCGCAACGGAATTAACCCGTGGGTCAGCCTCTCTGGCGCTGAAAAATGCGTTCAGGTTTTCCGAAACGTAGGAGATTATGCACCAGCAGATTATAAGTATTGTAAATATTTTAAAGCTGTTTAAAATAATCGGCTTTTTTATTTTTATATATAAACCTATAAATAAACCGAGCACGGCAATAAAAATTGCAACGGGGCGGAGCAGGCTCTGCTTAAAGCCGTCCTTCAGCTCGGGCTTCTTCAAAAACAGAATTTTTGCTGTAAAGGATAAAATTCCCTTCGCAATCGGCGTTTTAAAAATAAGCAGCAGCGCAAAGATAATTATACCAAGCCCTACATTAATAAAGGGCTGCCATTCGGTAAACTTTTCGGCAAACTTGGTCAGATTTTCAATCATAATTTCTCCTTTCGGCAATAAAAATTGCTTTCCCATGCGGGAATGTACGGCGAATGCCTGAAGTATATTTTATAATCCTTATCATATTCCCAGATTTTAAGCGGCAGGGCAAACATATCCTCGTTTCTGTGATATGCGCATATATAGAGCTTCGGCGAGTATGCTTTTATCGTTTTTTCGCAGCCCTCAAGCGCTCTCATTTCTGCGCCTTCTATATCCATTTTTATAAGCGTAACCTCGCCGTCAACCAGGCTGTCAATATCGCTTACCTCAACGGGTACGCCCTCGGCGGAAAGCTTTGAATTTCTGCCTGCCTTTTTTGAAAACATCAGCGTTTCCTTCTTGTTCCAGGCGCCGATGTTGTAAAGGTAAACACCTTGCATACCCTCGGTGTTCCTCGTCAGCTTAGCAAAGTTTTTTGCGTCAGGCTCAAGCGCGTAAATACGCCTGTAAGAATTCGCGCAAAAGCGCGTAAATTCTCGGATTGTGTCGCCGTCATAAGCTCCCGCGTCAACTATGATTTCGTCATCGGTCAGGGCAAGAATATCGCGGTATATGCTTTCCTTGTCCGATGTTGTTAAACTGTAAAGGTATTCAACTTTACCGCTGATTTTGAAATTCAGCACGTTTTGGTAAACTCTCCTGCTTTCGTCATCGGCAAGATGTTCAAAAACGTATTCAAATTTTTCGCGGTTTTCCTCAAAAAACGCGTTTGTAAACAGCCCGCCGCCCGCAACGGGAATGTCGGGCGCAATAACTCTGTGCTCGCAGTTTATTTTTTTTATTCTTTCCAGCACGTCGTCAAGGTGTGTTGCAAATGCCAGCACGATATTAAAGTCGTCGTACTTTTCGCACACCTCGCTGTATTTCAAAACCTTGTAACCCAAAAAGGAATGTCCGCGCACAAATTCATCGCTTGCAAAAATATCGCAAACCTCAATACCGTTTTCATTCAGAATTCCGATAATTCTTTCTGCCGCGTTTCCCATTCCGTAAACAACTACGGGCTTTCCGTCACTTTTCAGAAATTCCCAGCAGTCAGTTTCATTTACTTCTAATTTCATCAAAAACTCCAAACAGTTATTCTTAAATTATTATAATTTTAGCGCCTGAATATTTCAAGCCCCTTTACAAATATTTTAAAAGAGTATATAATAACTCTGAATATTTCTGTATATTGGAGGGTTTTGCCTTTATGGCAAGTTTTTTAAAACGCTTTAAAAAGAGTTCCACCGAGGAGGAAATCAAACAGCTTGTTGATGAGGATGAGGAATACGGCGAGCTTAAAGATTCCCAACGCAAAATGATAAACAATATCTTTGAATTCGACGATATGAATGCGGGCGATATTATGACCCACCGCACTGACATCGAAGCAGCGCCCGACGACGCCACCTTGCAGGAGGTTGCAAATATTTCCATAGAAAACGGCTGTTCAAGAATTCCTGTTTATCACGAGGATTTGGACGATATTATCGGAATTATTTACGTTAAAGATTTACTTAAATTCATCGGCACAAAAATTTCTGACGACGAAAGCATTACCGATTACCTGCGTGAGCCGCTTTTTGTGCCCGAAACCATTTCCTGCGGCCGTCTTTTTGCCCAGATGACCGAAAGCCGAATTCAGCTTGCAATCGTTGTTGATGAATACGGCGGCACGGCGGGGCTTGTTACTATGGAGGATATTCTTGAAAGCATTGTCGGGAACATTCAGGATGAGTATGACGACGAGGAGGCTGAAATTCAGCAGCTTGACGAAAATACGTTCATAGTTTACGGCACGGTTGATATTGAGGACGCTTCAAACGTGCTCGGCATTGAATTGCCCGAGGGCGATTACGATACTGTTGCGGGCTTTGTAATAAACCTGCTCGGCTATCTGCCCGATGAAAAAAATACGGGCGTTTCGGTTGAATATGAAAACCTTAAATTCACGGTGCTTGAAATTACGGACAGACGCCTTGAACGCATAAAGATTACGATAAACAGATAAGAAAAGGATACTTTGGATGATAGAACAGATTATCAGCTTTGACGCTATGGAGCAGGCGGTAAGCCTGTTCGGCTCTTTTGATGAAAATATAAAGCTTGTTGAAAAGGAATTTGACGTTTCCGTAATCAGCAGGGGCAGCGATTTAAAGGTTGTAGGCGAAGCGGAAAACGTTTCCCTTGCCGTGCGTGCGCTCAACAGCCTTCTTGTCCTTATCAATAAGGGCGAAACCCTGTCCGAGCAGAACGTGCGTTACGTGCTTTCGCTTGTCAGGGACGGTAATGAGGGCAAGCTTGCAACTATGGCAACGGACTCAATCTGTATAACCGCAAAGGGCAAGCCGATTAAACCCAAAACACTTGGGCAGAAAAAGTATTGCGAAGCGATTAATAATAACACAATTACTTTCGGCATCGGCCCCGCAGGTACGGGTAAAACCTACCTTGCGGTTGCAATGGCTGTAACCGCCTTCCGCGCCAAAGAGGTTAATAAAATTATCCTTACCCGTCCCGCAGTTGAAGCAGGGGAAAAGCTCGGCTTTCTGCCGGGCGATTTGCAGAGTAAGGTTGACCCTTATCTTCGCCCGCTGTATGACGCTCTGTTTGAAATGCTCGGCGCCGAAAACTTTCAGCGTTATCAGGAAAGGGGAGCAATTGAGGTTGCGCCGCTTGCCTATATGAGAGGGCGTACGCTTGACGACAGCTTTATCATTCTTGATGAAGCGCAGAACACCACGCCCGAGCAGATGAAGATGTTTTTAACCCGTCTCGGCTTCGGCTCAAAAATTGTTGTAACGGGCGATATTACCCAGATTGATTTACCCACGGGTAAAAAATCGGGGCTTAAAAAGGTTATCCGAATTCTTAAAAATATTGATGATATTGAGATTTGTAAGTTAACCGAAAAGGACGTTGTACGCCACCGTCTTGTTCAGGAAATAATCAAGGCTTATGAAAAGCTTGATAATGACAAATAGAGGTAAAAAGAAATGGATTCAGTAAAGGTTGTAATTTCAAACGATCAAAAAGCTGTTAAAATCCCGACGGGTATCAGATTGCTTATCCGCCGCTGCTGCCACGCCGTGCTTGAGCTTGAGGGCTTTGAAGGCTCTGCAGAGGTTTCGGTTCGCTTTGTTGACAATCAGCAAATCAGGGAGCTTAACAGGGATTACAGGAATATTGACAGGGAAACTGATGTGCTTTCCTTCCCGCTCGGCGAAAACGGGCAGTATGACGTTAATATGGATACGGGCGCAAAGCTGCTCGGCGATATCGTTATTTCCATGGAAAAGGCTGTTGAGCAGGCTGAGCTTTATAATCATCCGCTTCAGCGTGAAATCGGCTTTTTAACCGTTCATTCAATGCTTCATCTTCTTGGCTATGACCACGAAAACGGCGGCATTGAGGAGGTTCGTATGCGTGAAAAGGAAGAAACCGTATTAACTCAAATCGGCTGGAAACGCGATAACAGCTATTATATGGGTGACGAATAATGACTAAAACCGCTTTTATTGCCATTGTCGGCAAGCCGAACGTAGGCAAATCCTCAATTCTTAATAAGCTGCTCGGCGCAAAAATTGCAATCGTTTCGTCAAAGCCGCAGACCACGCGCACTAAAATTATGGGCGTTCTTACGCTTGATGAAACCCAGCTTGTGTTTACCGATACTCCGGGCTTTCATAAGCCGCACAACAAACTGGGCGAGCATATGAACGAAGCCGTGGGCGATACTATCGGCGGCACGGACGCGGTGCTTTTTGTTGTTGAGCCTAAGGGCGAGCTTGAGGAAAAGGAGCTTGAGCTGATTAAAAAGTTCAAGCAGGAAAAGCTTCCCGTAATACTTGCAATCAATAAGATTGACACCGTTAAGGAAAAAAAGGACATACTGCAAAGAATTCTTTATTTAACAAAATTCTACGATTTTTCTGCGGTTGTGCCCGTATCAGCCGAAACGGGCAGCGGGCTTGACGAGCTGCTTGACGAGATGAAAAAGCTCAGCTTTGAAAGCGTGCATTTCTTCCCTGACGACACCTTGACGGACCAGCCTGAGCGCGTGCTTGCCGCAGAGATTATCCGCGAAAAAATCCTGCGTCTTATGGATAAGGAGGTGCCGCACGGCATTGTGGTTTCTATCGAAAAGATGAGCGAGCGCAGCGATAAGGATATTCTTGACGTTGAGGCGATTATTTATTGTGAGCGCGAAACACACAAGGGTATGGTAATAGGCAAGGGCGGCGCTATGCTTAAAAAAATCTCCACCTTTGCCCGTCAGGATTTGGAAAGCTTTTTTGATATCAAGGTTAATCTTCATACCTGGGTAAAGGTTAAGGAGGACTGGCGAAACCGTGAGGGCTTAATCCGTAATTTCGGATTGGATTAATATGGCATAAATGATAATCACTGCATAGCATAAAATAAAAACGGTGATTGTGTTATGCAGGATTTTTGGCAGCAGTTTGCCCGAACGGGCAGCGTTGCGGATTATTTGAAATATAAGGAACAGGAAAGGCGTCAGGCGCAGAATATAAGCGCCGAAAATATGCTTGGCAGCTATGAGAATTACAACCAAGGGGCTTGTGATAAAAGAACAAACAACGGGGGAGAGTGATCGTTTAGTTACTCTCCTTACTGCTGATTACGGCATTGTTAAAGCCTTTGTGCGCCGTGCAAAGCAGGTTAAAAGCAGAATGGCTTCAGCCACCTCGCTTTTTGCCTACAGCAGCTTTTCTCTTTATCGTACTCGGGACGCCTTTGTTGTTGACGATGCCTCTCCGATTGAGGTGTTTTTTGATTTAAGGCGGGATATTGAAACTCTTACCCTTGCCCAGTATTTTGCGCAGCTTGCGTTTGATATGGGCGCTGAGGAGCAGCCCTGCGAGGAGCTTTTGAGGCTCGCTCTCAATTCGCTGCACCTGCTTTGCAAAGGGGAAAAGCCGCACGCGCTGATTAAAGCGGTATTTGAATTTCGGGCGGACTGTCTGGGCGGATATATGCCGTCGGTGCTTGCCTGCGCAAATTGCGGCGCTTATGAGTCGGAGCTGATGTATTTTGATACGCTTGAGGGCAAAATTTACTGCGAAAACTGCCCGCGTGCAGGCGCCGTGCCCGTGCCTAAAACGGTTGTTACGGCAATCAGGTTTATCTGCCTGACCGACCCTGCAAGGATTTTTTCGTTTACTCTCAGTGATGATAACCTCAAATTGCTTTCAAGCCTTGCGGAAAGGTACACGCTTTCCGTAACTCAGCGCAGTTTTTCCGCACTTGATTTTTATAAAGGCTTAACAGGATAAAAAGATGAACAGAAATTATGAAGCGTTAGAACTCAATACCGTGCTTGATATGCTTGCAAACGAAACCACCTGCGAGGATGCGAGGGAGCTTGCTCTGGCTTTAAATCCCACTACGGATTTGAATGAAGCCAAAATGCTTCTTGAGCAGACCGAGGCGGCGTTTTCTTTGCTGGCACGCTTCGGCGCGCCCTCTTTTTCGGGGCTGAAAAACGTTAATAACCCGCTTCACAGGGCGGCGGCAGGCGGCGAGCTCAATACTTCGGAGCTTCTGCGCGTCGGCTTTACCCTGCGCGCAATCCGCTCTCTTTACGAGTGGTACGGGCATTTTTCAGACTCAAAATCGGGGCTCGATTTTTTCTTTGAAAACATCACGGTTAATAAATATCTTGAGGATAAAATCTTTAACGTAATCGTTTCCGAGGAGGAAATTTCGGACAGGGCTTCGGACGAGCTGTTTGAAATCCGCCGAAAAATCCGCGCAAAGTCAAACTCTATCCGTGAAAAGCTGGAGGGTATAATACATAGCGCCCATTATCAGAAATATCTGCAGGAGGCTATTATTACCCAAAGGGGCGGCAGGTACGTTGTGCCCGTTAAGGCTGAAAACCGTGCAAATGTGCAGGGCTTGGTTCATGACACCTCATCGTCGGGCGCAACCGTGTTTATTGAGCCTATTTCCGTTGTTGACGCGAATAATGAAATCAAGGTACTTGAGAGCAGAGAAAAGGAGGAAATCCGCAGAATTCTGTTTGAACTCTCGGTAGAGGCGGGCAGCTTTGCTGAAGGAATTAAAGCCTCCTATGAAAGCGCCGTTATGCTAAACCTGATTTTTGCCAAGGCACAGCTTGCCTATAAGCAAAAGGCAACTATGCCGATTTTGAATAATGAGGGCAGAATTAATCTTAAAAAGGCAAGGCATCCGCTTTTGGACGCTAAAACCGTTGTGCCTACTAATATCCGCCTCGGCTCTGATTTTGACACCCTTGTTATTACGGGACCTAATACGGGCGGTAAAACCGTTGCAATCAAAACTATCGGCATAATGTGCCTTATGACTATGTGCGGGCTTCTTATACCCGCGGCGGACAGGTCTGAAATTGCAATTTTCGGTAAGGTTTTGGTTGACGTCGGCGATGAGCAAAGCATACAGCAAAACCTTTCAACCTTCTCCGCTCATATGGTAAATATCATTGAGATTATGAAGGAAGCCGACGGTAATACGCTTGTGCTTATTGATGAGCTCGGCGCGGGTACGGACCCCATAGAGGGCGCTGCGCTTGCGGTTTCGATAATTGAAAATCTCAGAAGCAAGGGCGCCAAAATCGCCGCTACAACGCATTATGCCGAGCTTAAAGCGTACGCGCTTGAAACGGCGGGCGTTTCAAACGGCTCGTGCGAATTTGACGTTGAAACCCTCAGCCCGACCTATAATCTGCTTATAGGCGTGCCCGGGCGTTCAAACGCGTTTGCAATTTCCGAAAGGCTCGGAATGGAACGCGGCGTT
>CADBUK010000024.1 GCA_902797915.1 Oscillospiraceae bacterium | reverse complement strand
TGCCTTATTACCGCATTTTTACCGAGCTTTTCGGCAATATGAATACGGCAAAGCACAGTTATTCGGAGCTTTCAAGCCTGATTGATAATTACACGGGCGGCATTTACCACAGCCTGCAGATTATTGACGCACAGAAGAACGGCGGCGAGCTTGCGCCGTATATCAACTGGCATTGCCGCTTCCTTTATGAAAATGCGGATAAGGCGCTTGATATTAACAGGGAAATTCTGCTTGAAACGGATTACTCCGACACGGCGCATATTTACGATTTGCTGCTTCAGCTTAAAACGGTTATGACCCGTGATTTGCTTGAGGCTTCCCATAAATCTGCAAAGGGCATTGGTCTTGCAAAGTATTCGGGCTTTTATGCCCTTGACTACAAGCTTCAGGGCTACGGCTTCTATAAATTCCTTTGTTCCGTTCTTAATGATTTTGAGTCTGAAAAGGAAAGCCTTGTTGAAAAAATGCAGGCAATCAATGCGGCGCTTCTTAACCCTGCCTGCTGGCGTATTTCGTATGTCGGCGGGGACGAGTTTGTTGACGGCGCTGTTGATTACTGCAAACGCTTCCTTGAGCTTATGACGGCAGACGGCGAAATCAGGCTTAATTCCGACATTTCGCTGTCGGATAAAAACAGCCTTGCGCTGTATTCCTCATCGCAGGTACAGTACGCCGCCCTCTGCGGCACTCTTCCCGAGGAGGCTGATGATAAACGCGGCTACCTCCTCGTGCTTCAGCATTTGCTCAGCACTGATTATCTCTGGCAGAACATTCGCGTTCTCGGCGGCGCTTACGGCTGTATGCTCAGCTTTGATAATATCGGCACGGCGTGTATGGTTTCGTACCGAGACCCTAATCTTGACGAAACTATTGCCTGCTTCAAAAATGTTGTTGATTATATTAACTCGCTTGAACTTGAGGAAAGGGAATTGCGCCAGTTTATTATAGGCGCTATGAATAAGCTTGATATGCCGAAAACGCCTTATGCCGACGGCGCACTTGCTATTCAGACGGAGCTTTGCGGTATTTCGCTTGAAAAAACAGCTGAAACAAGACGCCAGATTATCAGTGCAACGCTTGACGATATTAAAGCGCTTGCCCCGATAATTGAAAGGTTTATCGAAACAGCAACAGAGGTTGTTATAGGTAATGAACAGACAATAAAGGCTTCTCAAATCAGGTTTGACGAAATTAAACCGCTTATATAAAGTTGAGGTTTTCACAATGAAAAAGATTTTATCAGTTTTACTCTCCATTTCAATAATTATCGGCGTCGGTCTGCCGTCAGGCACTGCGTTTGCTTCCGACAGCAGCGGGGAGGAGGAATTCTCAAACCCTGCCGCTTATGATGATTATTTTATTCCGATTGTAGTTGAGGACGGCAGCGTTACTCAGCGTGAGCAGGAAATTCCTGCCGTTAATGACGGCGGGGAAATTCTTGTTGACGTTACCGCGCTTGAGGGTGCGGACGTTGACGTTTCCGTTACGGACGGCAGCGCTTATATTTCAAGCGAAACTGCCGAGGTTACGCTTGTTGCGGATTCGGATTTAGCGCTTGTTGACAGCGGCAGGGAAAGCCTCGGCGCTGACGTTGTGGAGCAGGACGGCGTTTTGTACGCGCCGCTTGACGATATGGCGGAACTCTGCGGTCTTGACTTAATTGAGCAGGACGGTGAAACGGTTTATTGCAAGCCGTTTCAGACAATGCGCCTGATTGTTATGGCTGACGGCAGAATTCCCAATGTTAACGAAATATCAAAAAGCAAGAATTCTTTAGGTTATACTGTTCTTGACTTTGCCTCACAGCAGGACACGCAGACTGCTTATGACGTTTTGAGCGGAAATAAAAATGTAATATCTGTTAACTGGGAAAATGTTTATTATGCCGAAGGGTTTAACGATTCGGATATGAAAACGGATACTCTTTCCTGGGGCGCTGATTACATCGGCTCACCCTACGTTATAAACTACGCTCAGTCGCTCGTTAACAGGGATACCGTAACCGTTGCAATTGTAGATACGGGCGTTGATTCCGACCACCCGTTTCTTGAGGACCGCCTTAGCTTATATACTAAGCCGAATGTTGAGGATGTTGTAGGCCACGGAACGCATTGCGCTGGAATTGTTGTTGATAATACGCCCGATAATGTTGAAATTCTGCCCGTAAAAGGCTTAACTTCAAAAAACGGCTCGGGCAGTGACAGTGATTTGGCAGAGGCAATTAATTATGCCGTAAGCTGTAATGCCGACGTTATCAGTATGAGCTTCGGCGGCAGAGATATAAACGGCGGCGGCTTTAACATTTTAAAGGATGCACTTAAAAACGCTTATGACGCAGGCTGTATTCTTGTTGCTTCTGCGGGTAATGAAACCGATAACGCCTCCAAATATTATCCCGGAAATTCGCCTTATTGCATAACTGTTGCCGCAACGGATAAGGACGGCAAGCCCGCTAATTTCTCGAATTACGGCGAATGTGTTGACGTTGCAGCACCGGGCGTTTCAATTTATTCCTCTTATCTTGACGGCGGCTATAAAAACTCAAGCGGAACCTCAATGGCAACTCCGTTTGTTTCTGCAGCTTGTGCTACGGATATTACCATCAACGGTAAAAAAACCTTTGATGAGGAATTAAAAACAATCAAAAAAAGCGTAACCCGAATTACCGAAAACGCTTATTCTCTGCGCTATAATTACGGCACGGGTATTATTTCTTTTTACGGTTTTCTTAATCAGGAAATGGTTAAGCCCGTTAAATTTTCAGTCCCGTCAGGCAGTTATGATGAAATTTTTGAGGTCTCATTAAGCTGCGATACTGCAGGCGCTCAGATTTACTATCTGCAAAGTAATGATGAAAGCGTGCTCAAGCAGTTCCCGTCTCCCGATAATGCTTCTCTTTATACCGAACCGATAGTTATCAGCGGTAATTCGTCCGTTGTTGCGGCGGCGTATTGCGACGGTATGCTCTGCTCCGATAAGTCAGCAGAGGCATACATATTTAACGATTTTGATTTTGAGGAAAACTATATCGTTGATGAAAACGGCTGTTTAACCGCTTATACGGGGGATTATGAAATCCTGTCCGTGCCTGAATACGTTAACGGAATTCGGGTTACAAGCGTCGGCGAAAACGCGTTTAAGGATTCAAATCTTATTTCAATTAATCTTCCCGATTCCGTAACCACTCTCGGCAAGGGCGCGTTTGATAATTGCCGTGTGCTTGAGCATATTACAGCTAACAGCGTTACGGAGATTTCGGATAATTGTTTTGACGGTAATTATAAGCTATCTTCATTAAATCTCGGCACGCTTGTCAAAATCGGTAATAACGGCTTTAATTTCTGCCCGAAGCTTAATGAAAACAATCTTGATTTATCCTCCGTTGAATATGTGGGGGATTACGGGTTATACAAAACAGGCTTTACATATCTTGAGCTTTATAACATTAAGTATTTCGGCGAGTATTCATTTGCAGAATGTTTTGCGCTTGAAAGCGTAGTGCTTCCAAATGTTAAGGTTATCCAAAGCAGAGCGTTCAGGGAATGCACGGCTCTTAAATCTGTTACGCTTGAAAGTGTTTTGCAGCTTGATGACGCTGTTTTCAGGGGTTGTAAAAATCTAACCGATATTTATGCGCCTAATCTTCAGGTTTTGGGCGACAGCGTTTTCAGCGGCTGCCAAAGCTTAGTATCCGCCGATTTTTCAAATGTTGAGCAAATCGGTTCGTGGGCTTTTTCCAAAACAGGCTTTACTGTAATCAATCTGCCAAAGGTTACGCAAACGGGATATCAGGTATTCAGCTTTTGTGAAAATCTTATGCGTGTAAATATGCCCGCTCAGGATTATATACCCGCAGAGATGTTTGTTGGATGCACATCGCTGACACACGTTCCCGGTTGTTACGTAAATGCAAAGGAGGTCGGCTGGCACGCTTTTAAGGATTGCACGGCACTCGTTAAAGCAGAACTGCCGAAAGCAACCGTAATTAATCAGGACGCCTTCATCGGCGCAACCGCGCTTAATGAAATTATTCTTACAAGCGCAATCTCTGTTTTCTGGCAGCAGATTGATTCTCCGTCAATAACATCGCTTGATTTGCCGAGTGCAGAGGCAATCAACGGCTTAAAATCAAGCTATCTGCAGTCTCTCAATGCGCCGTCCGCCCGGTATATCGGCGGCACCTCTGATTGCAAAAAGCTTACGGAAATAAATGCTCCGTCATTATTATCCGATATTGTTAATCCGTATCAGGATATGGACGTAACCCCTGACGGCAAAACCATAATTAAGCCTGATTTCGTAACTGTTAATAACTGCAATTATAATCCTTTTGAGGAAAGAACAATTCCGCAATACAAGGTTGTAGTAAATGATACTCTGCTTACTGAGGGCGAGGATTATACAATCACATTTGCAAATAATAATGTTGCCAATAAGTATTTCAATAAT
>CADBUK010000023.1 GCA_902797915.1 Oscillospiraceae bacterium | reverse complement strand
CGGTTTTTGTTAACCTCGCCGCAGTGGGAAATTATGCCGTCCCTTACGACGTACGTCAGGTCAAGGTTGCGGTAGTTCATCTGCTCGTCCTCAAGCAGCTCTAATTTATCCACAAAGCGCAGTCCGTTCTGCTCGTGCCAAAAGTCTTTGCCGAGGTGCTTTTTGCTCAGCTCCCTAATCATAATTTCGCATTTGTGCCCGAAGGGCGCGTGCCCCAAATCGTGCCCGATTGCAATTGCCTTGGTAAGCTCCGTGTTAAGCCCAAGCGCGCCCGCAATCGTACTGCTGACTGATTCAACGTGCGCCACGTGCTCCATTCGCGTACAGATATGGTCGTTGCCGATGTTATAGAAAACCTGCGTTTTATGCTTCAGTCTCCTGTAAGCAAGGCAGTGCAGAATTCGCGTGTAATCCCTTGCAAATTCGCCTCTGACGTCGTCGCTTCTGCCGTAAAGCTCGGTCTGGCGGGATATTAACTGCTCCCAGTTTTTATTGTCTTTACTCGCCTTTACTGCTTCAAATTTCATCATTTGTCAAACTCCGTATTAAATATTATCATTCCGCCCTTTTGCGTAAAGCCCGTGTTCCAAAGCGCAGAAAAATCAATCCATTCAGGCGTGCTGTAGGTCAGCGCGCGCACCATTCGGCTGCCGTCATATTCGGCGTACCCCGTCAGCAAAAACCAGTGCCATTCGTAATCCTTCAGCCGTTTGTCCCTGTTAATAAGGTTTAAAAACGGAACGGGAATACCCCTGTCAATCTGCCTGATAATCGCTTCAAACGCCGCGATTTCGCTTCTGTTGCCGTCAAATTCGGTAACGGAAATCCGATTTTCGCCCCTGTCCTTCAGGTAGGCGGAAAAACCGCTTGCAAAAATATCCGTCTTGTTAATTCCGCTCATTCTCGGGTGAAGGTAAGGCTTCATAGTTGCCGTAAATTTAATGTATTCATGCTTGTCAATAGGCGCCTTGCAAAAGGGGTACAGCGCCGTGCCGAAATTGAGGTCAAAGTATATTGCGCAGTCGCACGCGGTAACCGCCGCGCAGCCGCCGAGGCGCATAAATGGGTCGGTCAGCCAGTCCTGATTGCCGCCCTCGGACGCGCCGATATGAAACATCTTTATTTCTTTTCTCATTCGCTTTTTTCCTCGTCCTCTTTGGAAAGGGTTTTAATAAATGAAATCAAGAAGGGCAGCGCCGTTATTGCAGACAGTACGTATGAAATCGGCTGTGCAATTTCAACCCCCGTAATGCCGAAAAGCCTTGGCAAAATCAAAATCAGCGGGATGAAATAGAGCCCGTTTTGCGTGCAGGCAAGAAAGAAGGCGCTGCCGATTTTGCCGATTGCCTGAAAGGCCATATTTGCCAGCATAATCGTTGCCAGCGTAACGATTGCAATGCAGAAGGTGTGCAGCGCAACCGTGCCGATTTCAACAATTTCCGCTTCTTCTCTGAAAAGTGCAATCAGCCTTGGCGCAAATATAAATGAAACCGCGCCCATAGCCGCCATTACGGCAGATGAAAAGCGCCAGGTAAACATTACTGCGGCGCGCACACGGCTGTATTTCTTCGCCCCGTAGTTAAAGGAGCAAACAGGCTGAAAGCCCTGCCCGATGCCGATACATATGCTGAACATCAGCATTCCGATTTTGGTTACAATTCCGATTGCCGCAATGCAAACGTCGCCGTATAAGCCCGCCTGCAGATTAAGCACCATTGTTGAAACGCTGCCGAGCCCCTGCCTTGCAAGGCTGGGCAGACCCGTGCCGATAATCTCGCCGATTATTTTCGGGCTGAAGCTGAAGTATTTAGGGCTGATTCGGCTCTGCGTTTTCTTTCTTAAAAACATTGTCAGCAGAAGAAGCATACTAATATACTGCGAAAGCATTGTTGCAATTCCTGCGCCGTCAACGCCCATATTAAGCGCAAAAATCAAAATCGGGTCAAGAATAATATTTATAACGCCGCCCGCGGTAAGCCCTATCATTGCAAGCGCCGCCATTCCTTCGTAACGCAGAATGTTGTTCATAACGCAGCTTGCCGTCATTGCTGGTGCTGCAAACAAAATATATTTTCCGTATGCCGCAGAGTAGGGCAGTATCGTGCTTGTACTGCCCAGCATTTTCATAAGCGGTTCAAGGAAGATTAAACCCAGTGCCGTAATTATTATGCCGCACAGCACCGAAAGGAAAAAGCCCGTGGAGCTGAATTTGCGCGCCTCGTCAATATTCTTAGCGCCAAGCCGTCTGCTAATGCAGCTTCCGCTGCCGTGGCCGAACATAAAGCCGAACGCCTGAATTATGGACATTAAGCCAAAGACGATGCCCGCCGCGCCGCTTGCCGCAACGCTTATTCGGGAAACGAAATAGGTGTCCGTTACGTTATAAATAGTGGTAATCAGCATACTGATTACGGTTGGCAGCGCAAGCCTTGTTATTAACTTTTTAACGGGCGTTTCGGTCATTTTTTTAAACTGTGCCGCTGCCCGTGCTTCGCCGTTTTTCTGCATTTTGCCGCCTCTTTGATTTTGTCGTTACCCACATTATATACTAAAATAATCTGATTTTCAATCCTGCCGATTTTTATATATTGATAATTATATAAATAATTGTTGAAAAATCAATTATTATGGGTTACAATATGGTACAGACATTTTTAAGTATTAAATGGCGGTTTGCATTATGAATAAAAATAAAAGAAGTTTAAACAGCTATATGAAGCAACTGCTTATCGTGGTTGCTGATTTGGTGCTGTTTTTTTTAGCGAATTGCAGCATAGTATATTTTACGAATGACGGACATGTGTTAGACACGCCGTTCAACCCCGTTTTGTTTAATTATGTTCATCTGCTTATTACAAGCGTGCTGATGCTTGCAATAAATATGGGCTTTTTGCTTTACCGCAGTGTGTGGAGCTTTGCAAGTATTGATGAAATTGTCAGGAATATGCTGGCGGCGGGTTTAAATACCCTAATGCTTTTCGGGGTGGACAGGCTGCTGTTTGAAAAGGCGCTTGGTTATGACGCAACTCTGCCTTTCTATGCGTATTTGCTGTTTTATATGGTAGAGTTCTTTATGCTCTGCGTGCCCAGACTCGGTATCCGCGCTTACAAAAGGTTCTTTAAATGGGCTGCGTCGGGTTCTTCCAAAAATCAGGAAAGAATTATGATTGTCGGTGCAGGTTTTATGGGCAATTTCTTTATTAACGAAATCAATAATAACACAAAGAATTCAAGGGCGGTTGTTGCTGTTGACGATAATCCCGCAAAGCTGAATAAGAGAATTAACGGCGTTCGTATCAAGGGTACCTGCGCCGACATTCCCACGCTTGCAAAAAAGTATAATATTGACACTATTATTATTTGTATTCCGTCTGCTTCAAAGGCTCGCCAGAAGGAAGTTATTGAGCTTGCAATGAAAACCAAATGCACCGTTAAGATTTCTCCTTCGGTTGACGAGTTTCTTGAGGAAGGCGGCAAGGCGCGCAAAATCAGGAATATTGAAATTGCAGACCTTCTTGCAAGGCCCGAGGTTACGCTTGATAAAAAGGTTTGCCGTTACTTAATCGGTCAAACCGTGCTCGTTACGGGCGGCGGCGGTTCAATCGGCTCTGAAATCTGTATGCAGGTTGCAAGATACAGCCCCGCAAAAATAATCATTTTTGATATCTACGAAAACTGCGCCTTTGAGCTTCAGCACGAGCTGAACAAAAAATACGGCGACACGGTGGACGTTTACGTACGCATAGGCTCCGTCAGGGATGTTGACAGGCTTCGTGAGGTGTTTGAGGAGTTTAAGCCCGAGGTTGTGTTCCACGCGGCAGCGCATAAGCACGTTCCGCTTATGGAGGACAGCCCGTGCGAAGCGGTTAAGAATAATGTTTTCGGCACTTATAACGTTGCTATGATTTGCCGCGAATTCGGCGTTCAGAAAATGGTTACCCTTTCAACCGATAAGGCTGTTAACCCGACAAACGTTATGGGCTGCACAAAAAGAATTACGGAAATTATCATTCAGTATATGGACACCATCAGCCTTAACACCGTTTTTACAGCGGTGCGTTTCGGCAACGTGCTCGGCTCGCACGGCTCCGTTATTCCTCTTTTCAGAAGGCAGATTGAAAACGGAGGCCCCGTAACCTTAACCCATCCTGATATTGAAAGGTACTTTATGACCATTCCCGAGGCGGCACAGCTTGTGTGTCAGGCGGGCGGTCTTGCAAAGGGCGGCGAAATCTTTGTGCTTGATATGGGTCAGCCCGTTAAAATTATGGATTTGGCTGTAAACCTTATTCGCCTTTCGGGCTATGAGGTTGACGATATCGGCATTGAAATTACAGGCTTGCGTCCTGGCGAAAAAATGTATGAGGAGCTTGCTATGGACAGCGAGCTTGAAACAAGACAAACAACGGAGCTTGAAAAGATTTTTGTTAATCAGCCGATGGAAATTAACCCCATCAAGTTCAAGGAAATGCTCAAGGATTTGGAAGCTGCAAACGACGGCAATGTCAGGGATATTCTTAAAAAATATGTTCCAAACTACAACCCGTCAGATAATAATTAATAAGCTAAAGGGCACCTGAAATAAGGTGCCCTTTGAATTAAAAAATTACCGATACCCATATAAATAAAAAAGCAGCGAATACCTAATGGTATCCACTGCTTTTTGGTGGGAACAACAGGGCTCTCCTCTTGTTATCGAACAGTCCACTGGACTGTTCTCCCAAATTTTTGCAGCCTGTGGCTTTAAAATTTGGAACCTCGTTTCGAGCCCTTAGCAAAAAAATAAAGAACAGATGTTAAACAACATCTGTTCTTTATTGGTGGGAACAACAGGGCTCGAACCTGTGACCCTCTGCTTGTAAGGCAGATGCTCTCCCAGCTGAGCTATGCTCCCGAGTGCTATATTATTTTAACACAAAATCGTTAAAAGTCAAGCGTTTTAGAAAATAATTATTTATTATAATAGAATAATCTTAGTTGACAAAGCAACGCATTTGTATATATAATTGATTTGAATAATCTAACAGGAGAACAGTTATGCCAAATCTTAATGGTTATATTAAAAAATTCGGCTCGGTTCCTTTCAGTGAAAAGCCTTTTACAGACGCGGATAACGTAGCGCTGTGTTATATTTACTATATGCCGTTTGAGCAGGTAGTGTCCGCAAACTTTGACGATGAGCCCGTACCCTATGACGAGGCGGCAAAGGCGCTTTTCAAGGCTAGGGGCAGCAAGCATAAGCCCGTAGGCCTTATTCTGATGAAAAATATCAGCGTTCAGATGATGGCTATGAGCAGACAGCCGCGATTTGCAGAAATGAAAATGGTTGCCTGCACGGATAATTTCGGCAAGGAGCCCGCAGTGCAGTTTAACGCCGCAACCTTCCTGCTTCCGAGCGGCGAGGTTGTTGTGGTTTTCCGCGGTACTGACGATAGCCTTGCAGGCTGGAAGGAGGATTTTGACATTCTTATTGAGGACGACATTCCGTCCCACGAGCTTGCAACCGAGTATCTTGAGCAGGTTGCCGCTAAGTTTGACGGCGATTTAATCGTCTGCGGTCATTCGAAGGGCGGTTACGTTGCGCAGTACAGCGCGCTCCACGCTTCAGAGCAGGTCAGAAACAGGATTAAATACCTTTATAATAACGACGGCCCCGGTCTTGCGGATTACGGATATCTTGACTCGGAGGCTTATCAGCAGCTTCTGCCTAAGTACAGGCATTTTATTCCGCAGTCGTCATTTATCGGTATGATGCTTTCGCACGACGACGATTATACGGTGGTTAAAAGCGTTCGTCAGGTAGGTATGATGGAGCACGACCTTTCTACCTGGCAGTTCAAAAACGGCGAGCTTAAAACCGCAAGGGGACTTACAAATAAAGGTAAGGTTACCGATTTGGTTTTCCACGATGTTGTAAGCAATCTTGACGGCAAGCAGAGCGCTGCGTTTGCAAAGGCTCTTAACTCAATCATTGAGGGCGTTGACCAGGAAGGGCTTATGGACGTTGCCAAAAACCTGCCCGCTTCAATCAAAGGCGGCAAGGCGGCTTACGACGCGCTTGACGATGAAACCAAAAACGCGCTCAAGGAAATTTCGGAGGGCGTTAAAAAATCCGTGCGCAGCTCGGTTAAAACTGTAATCACGGGCAATTACACAACCGTCCGCGAACGCCTTGAGGAAGAAAGCGAAGAAACGAAAGAATAATTAAATAAATAAAGGCTTGGCAATTGCCAAGCCTTCTTTTTATTTGTCGTTTTTCAGCTTTTGAATAAACTCAATAAGCTCTGCCGAGCAGTTTTCTTTAACGATTATTACGCCCTGATTTTTAGCAATCATTAAATAAAAATTAGTCTGCGTTTCAATTACTGAATTTAAATCGCTGTATTTAAAATTATAGGTTGAATGGTCTGTTGCCTCGGTAAACCCGTCCTCAAAAAATTCAATTCTTGCAACGGTCTTTGTTATCGTTTTGTTTGAATTATATGTGTCCTTAACCTTTTTATCAAGGCTGAAAGGGAAGTAAACCGCAATAAAAGCAACGGCAATAATAATCGCGGTGTTAATGCCTGCCCAGTCCTTTTTCAGCAGCGCCAAGACAGCATCAAGCAGTATAATTGCCGCAAGCATTATATAAATTGATATTATGCTTTTGCGCATTACCCTGAAATCAAATTTTTTGAATTCATCAAGCGTATAAGCAGTTTCTGTTGTAAATAAAGGTTCCATTAATCTTCACTTTCGGGATACTTTAAATCCTCTTTGCTCCAGTCTTTGATAATTTCAAGAAAGGCCTTTGCCTCCTCCTTAGCCTGCGCAAGATTATGGTCGTTGCAGTTGCCGCATTCGGTCATAGTTGCGCGGGGAATCATACCCCAGAAATCAGCAATATGCTGAAAAGCGTCTTTGATAAAACTAATCGAATAATTGTCGGTCAGCGAACGGGTAAGCAGATAAAAACCCGTGCGGCTGCTCATAGGACCGAAGAAAATGATGTTGTCGCCAAACTCGGTTTTGCGCGCATATTCTTTAAAAATATGCTCAATTGTGTGCATTGCGGCGTTGGTCATAACGGGCTCTCTGTTCGGCTCGCGCAAACGGATGTCGTATGTTGTAATATCATCGTCAATACGGCTGATATAAATACCCTTTTTTAAATTATTGTGGTCAATCTGAAAGCTCGGATTGATTTTCATTTTACTTCAACTCCTGTTAAAAATGATAAATTGTGTGTCAGGTCATACCCCGAAGCGCCGTCGTTAAAGCCTTTGATAATGCTTTCCGCCTTTGGTTTTGCGGCTTCAAACAAATCGTAAAAGCTTTCCGTGCGTTCGCCGTCTTCAAAGGGGGATTTCCATTTGCCGTTATTTATATTAGCATATTTTTTTGCGTTTTCCAAGTCCTTTGGGCGCATAAAAACGGTAACCTTCAGGTTTTTGATAAATGGCGCCGCAATCCGTTCAAGAATACCAAAAAGGAATTTCTTAAAATCCTTTGTATCCACAAGAATTTTCTGCGTTTTTTTCATATCCTCAAGCGCTTCGGCAACGTCCGCTTCCGTAAACGGCTCTTCGGGGACGGCGCTTTGAACGCTGTGCAGAGTTCTTGCAATCTCCGCCTTTTCCGCGTCGTTGAAATTAAAGGTGTCTGCGGTTTCAAACGCCTTCGGGTTTTCTATCCCGAGCCTCTCGTGCAGCAGTAACGAGTCAAGCCCAAGCTCAACCATATTATGCGCGGAAAACGGGTGCTCCTTAGGTTTTTTTTCACATATTTTGTTTTGCAGATAATAAATATACGGATGGGCAATGCAGTCTAATGAGTAATGCAAAATCATTCCGTAAACATAGCTTTTTGCAATGTCCGGGTGCTCGGATGAATTGCAGTAATCCCGCATTAAATCAAGCATCTCGCCGAATTTTGCTTTGTGCATTGCAGAGCCTGAATTGCGCCTTGATTTTCCCCTCCACTGAGGCAGTACCCTGTGAAAGAAGAAAATATCGGGTCCCTGGGTACCGATGTAAACCGCGTTTTCGTCAAGCTCAAAATCCGCAAGCTCGTGCAGCTTTGGCATCATTTCCTTTGCAAATATGTAATGTGTTGAATATGCGGGCATAACTAAATCATATCCTTTATAATATTCTCCATATCCTGCGGAAAATCGCAGGATATTTTCATCTCTTTTTCTGTTATCGGGTGTGTAAAGTAAACATCTTTACAGTGCAATGCTTGCCTGTAAAGTAAATCGCTTGACACACCGTAAAGTGTGTCGCCTAACAGGGAAGCACCTGCGCTTGCAAAATGCACTCTGATTTGGTGCGTTCTTCCCGTTTCAAGCCTGATTTTCAGCAGGGTTAAGCCTTCGGAATGTTTTATTGCTTCATAGCGGGTAACGGCGTTTTCTCCCTCGCCTTCAGCGGAAATTCCGCGTTTAATAATGCTGTCGCCAAGCCGTTTAATCGGCGCGTTTATTATGCCGCCGCCCTGAATATCGCCGCATACTATTGCGTAATAATCCTTCTCAATTTTTCCTGCAAGCTTTGCGGCGGCAAGCTCGTTTTTTGCAATTAAAACAAGCCCGCTTGTGTCGCGGTCAAGCCTGTAAACCGCTCGGAACGCCGTGTTTTCATCGCTTGAAAGATGTGCCGCGACCGCGTTTGAAAGCGCATCGCCTATATGGTTTCGGCTTTCGTGTACGGGCATAAAGGGCGGCTTGTTTACTATCAGAATATCCTCGTCCTCAAACGCAATATCAAGCGTGTCCTCAGAGGACGCGGGCATTTTTCCGCGGCTTTGAATGCGGATTTTAAGCGTATCGCCCGTGCGGATTTCGTCAATAGCTCTGGCAAATCCGCCGTTTTTCGTTATTCCGTTTTCACTTTGCTTCAGCCTTGTCAGCAGGGAAGCGGAAACGCCGAAATCGCGCAGAAAATCCTTGATTTGCCTGCCGTCGTCCTTATCCGTGATTTTAAACTCAATTTCTCTCATAAAAGGATTATAACAATATTTGAATTTTTAGGCAATAGCAAAAATTAAAGGGGAGGGTGTTCAAACCCTCCCTTATTATTTATTTTTCAAATGAAACTATTATGCCGCCGTTTGAAGCGTAAAGCGAATTAAGACCGCTTGCTTTCAGAATTATGATGTTGCTTTCGTCATAATTGCAGGCGCTTTTAATGCGATGCTTAACCTCGTTCGCCTTTTCAACGCAGCAAACCTCGGTAATATAGCACTTTTTGCCCGTTAAATCGCTGTTTTCGGTTTCGCTTGCAATGAAGCCTGCAAGCTTGCCAAGCGCGCGTTTAATTGTTAAATCCTTGCCCGCAACGGAGATGTTGCCCTCCTCGGTTCTGCGGCAAATCAGCTTAACCCTCAGTGCCTCAATAACGCTTGCGGCGAGGTTATACAGCCTGCCGTTGCCCTTGAGAGCGTCCATACTTTCAAGGCAAAAGTAAAGCCCGACTCCGTTAACGCAGTAATCCTCAACGGTGTCAACAACCTCGTTAAAAGCCATTCCGCTGTCGGCGAGCTTTTTGATTTTTTCAGCCATCAGCGTTTCAAGCCCTGAGGTTGCGCGGGAATTGAAAACGTGAATTCTTTTTCTGCTGTCATCGTGCTCGTCGCGGTAAAGCGCAACTCCCTGCAGCGCGCTGTTGTAGCAGCCGCTCAGCTTGGAGGTAATTGTGATTACGTAAACGTCATCCTCGTCGCCCTCGATTGCCTTTGCAAAAGCGTCGGGGGAGGGGCAGGCGGATTTAGCAAGCTCGTTGCTTGCAACCATTCTGGAAATGAAATCCTCCTGATTAAAGTTTTCGTCGTCAATCACAACGTAATCTCCGATTTGAAGCGTCAGCGGAACAACCGTCAGATTGCTCCAGCCCTTTATTTCCTCGCTCAAATCGCAGCAGGAATCAACAACAATTTTGTAAGACATAACATTTTACCTTTCATTGTTTTTTGAGAACCGCCGTTATTATAACAGATTAAAAGATTTAGTCAATTTAAAACGTTCAATGTTTTAAAATTATTTGAATTTTGATAAAAGCCCTTGCAGTGTCAATCTGCTTCATTACGCTTTCGGTGCTCGGACCGCCTGCAACAAGCCTGTCCGCAACGCATTTTTCAAGATTGATAGCGGTGTAAACCTCGTCGTCAAACAAATCGCAAACGCCCTTGTAAGCGTCAATCGGCAGGGTTTCAAGCGTTACGCCCCTGTCAATGCAAAGCGCCACAAGCTCGCCCGTAGCCTTATAGGCGTCGCGGAACGCAAGCCCCTTACCCACAAGGTAGTCGGCGCAGTCGGTTGCGTTAATGAAGCCCTTTGCTGCGGCGTTGCGCATATTGTCTTTAAGCACGGTCATCGTGTCAATCATCGGAGTAAAGGCGGTAAGGCACATTTTAACGGTGTCAACGGCGTCAAAAATTGCCTCCTTGTCCTCTTGCATATCCTTATTATATGCAAGCGCAATGCCTTTCATTACGGTTAAAAGTGCGGTTAAATCGCCGAAAACCCTGCCGCTTTTGCCTCTTACAAGCTCGGCAATATCGGGGTTTTTCTTCTGCGGCATAATTGAAGAGCCCGTTGAAAACGCGTCGTCAAGCTCAACAAATTTGAATTCCCAGCTGCACCACATAATAATTTCTTCGGAGAAGCGTGACAGGTGTACCATAATCAGCGAAAGCGCCGCTGCAAGCTCAATGCAGAAATCACGGTCCGAAACGCCGTCAAGCGAATTGAGCGTAATCCCGTCAAAGCCGAGCTCCTTCGCAACCGCTTCTCTGTCAAGCGGGTACGTTGTGCCTGCCAGCGCGCCTGAGCCAAGCGGGCAGATATTCATTCTGCGCTTTGCGTCGGAAAGCCTGTCCAAGTCCCTGCACAGCATTGCGGCGTAAGCCATAATGTGATGCGCAAAGGTAATCGGCTGAGCACGCTGAAGATGAGTGTAACCGGGCATAATAGCGTCCGTGTTTTCCTCTGCTTTTTTGCATATAACCTCAATCAGCGCCTTAACCTTGCCCTCAATTTCCTCAATCTCTTTGCGAAGATTAAGCCTGATATCAAGCGCAACCTGGTCGTTTCTGCTTCTTGCGGTGTGCAGTCGCTTGCCCGTTTCGCCCAGCCTTGCGGTCAGCTCTCCCTCAATGAAGGTGTGTATGTCCTCAGCCTCCATATCAATTGCAAGCTTGCCGCTTTTTATTTCATCAAGGATTACTCCGAGCTCGGCAATAATCTTTTCGCTCTCGCTCTTTGCAATAATGCCCTGCGCGCCGAGCATACCCGCGTGCGCAATGCTGCCCCTGATGTCTTCCTCAAACATCCTGCTGTCAAAGCTTATGGATGAGTTAAAATCGTTTGTTTCCTTGGCAAGCTCCTTCTTAAACCTGCCCTTCCATAATTGAGCCATTTTAAGTCCTCATTTATAATCGTAGGGGCGGATAATATCCGCCCGCTGAAAAACTTTATTCGTTGTTTTCCCTCTGCTTGTCAAGCATTGCCTTAACCTTGATTGAAAGTCCGAACAGGTTAATAAAGCCTGCGGAGTCAGCCTGATTGTAAGCGCCGCCGTCCTCGCCGAAGGAAGCAATGTTTTCGTCGTAAAGGCTGAACGGGGAAGTGATGCCCGCGTTCATAATGTTGCCCTTGTAAAGCTTCAGTTTTACATCGCCCGTGCAGGTTTCCTGAGTTTTGTCAACGAAAGCGGAAAGCGCCTCACGAAGCGGTGTAAACCAAAGTCCGTTATATACAAGCTCGCCGAATTTCTGCGAAACAAGCTTTTTGTAGTGCGAGGTTTCCCTGTCAAGAGTAATCATTTCAAGCAACTCGTGCGCCTTGTAAAGAATTGCGCCGCCAGGGGTTTCATAAACGCCCCTGCTCTTCATACCTACAAGCCTGTTCTCAACGATGTCAAGAAGGCCGATACCGTTTTTGCCGCCAAGCTCGTTAAGCTTTTCAACAATTGCAAGCGGCTTCATATCAACGCCGTCAATTGCGGTCGGCACGCCCTTTTCAAAGTGGATGGTAACATAGGTCGGCTCGTCAGGCGCCTGCTCGGGAGCAACGCCAAGCTCAAGGAAGCCTTCCTTGAGATACTGCGGCTCGTTTGCGGGGTCCTCAAGGTCAAGTCCCTCGTGTGAAAGGTGCCAAACGTTCTTGTCTTTTGAATAATTTGTTTCCCTGTTAATTTTAAGCGGAATGTTGTGCGCCTCAGCGTATTCAATTTCTTCCTCACGGGATTTGATATCCCAAATCCTCCAGGGAGCGATAATTTCCATTTCGGGTGCAAATGCCTTCAGCGTAAGCTCAAAACGAACCTGGTCGTTGCCCTTACCCGTGCAGCCGTGGCAGATAGCGTCCGCGCCTTCCTTGATTGCGATTTCTGCAAGCCCTTTGGCAATGCAGGGGCGTGCGTGAGAGGTGCCGAGAAGATATGTTTCATAGTCGGCGCCTGCCTTTAAGCAGGGGAAAATGTAATCCTCAACGTATTCATCTTTAAGGTCAAGCACGTAAAGCTTTGAAGCGCCCGTTGCAATTGCCTTTTCCTCAAGGCCGTCAAGCTCGGTGCCCTGGCCAACGTCGCCCGATACCGCAATAACCTCGCAGTTATTGTAATTTTCCTTTAACCACGGAATGATGATTGATGTATCAAGTCCGCCGCTGTATGCAAGCACAACCTTTTTGATTTCCTTAGCCATTTCAGTTACCTCCGATATAATATGTTTTAATATATGTGTTTTCAGAAATGTCTTAAACTGTTACCCATTATATATGCAGGGTTGTGCATAGTCAAGCAAAATGTATATTTTTGTATAAACATACAAAAATCGTGAATATTCAATGAATATTATGTATATTATTGTAATAACGACTTTTGTCCATTTGTAAACAAATTGTAAATTTTTTCTTGATTTTTTTCGTGAAACCCCGTTGACATAATATATTATATATGCTATATTTAATAAGTAATATTCTACCAAGGGGCTAATTGCGCCCGTTGGTATTCACGCAGGGCTGCTGCGGTTTATGCAAAACCGGCACAACAGTTGGTCAGGCTGTTT
>CADBUK010000022.1 GCA_902797915.1 Oscillospiraceae bacterium | reverse complement strand
TTTAGCGCCTATTCCTTGCTCATTTTTCCGGTTTATAGAACTACAGTTGCTCTACCGACTGAGCTATAGAGGAATATACGCCTCATCGCTGAGTGCTTAAATATAATATCAAATAATTATTGTGATGTCAATATCTTTTTTGCGTTTTTTAAAATAATATTTCTATATCATTTTTTTATTACATTTTACCTTTTAATCAGCAGAAATATAGTTTATAATATTTTTAAGTTGATTTAAGTTTAAAACATTATTATTACCTTGATATAAAAATATCGGAGGTTTTGTTATGAGAATTTTACTTGCAGAAGACGAGGTTGAACTTTCAAACGCATTGGTTGCGATTTTAAAACACAATAACTATTCAGTTGACGCCGTTTATAACGGACAGGACGCCGTTGATTACCTTGAAACCGAAATCTACGACGGCGTGATTATGGATATAATGATGCCCGTTATGGACGGACTGACCGCGTTAAAGGAAATCCGTAAAAAAGGCATTTCCGTACCCGTGCTGCTGCTTACCGCAAAATCGGAAATAGACGACAGAGTTGCGGGGCTTGACAGCGGCGCCGACGATTACCTGACCAAGCCCTTTGCAACCAAAGAGCTGCTTGCAAGAGTGCGCGCTATGACAAGACGTCAGGCGGAGCAGACCGATTCCGTACTGAGCTTCGGCAACATTACGCTTAACCGCGCAACCTACGAGCTTGCGGGACCTAAGGGCAGTATGCGCCTTGCAAACAAGGAATTTCAAATGCTTGAAATGCTGATGGCGAACACGGGCAGAGTTATTTCCGTTGATATGTTTATGGACAAAATCTGGGGCTTTGACAGCGAGGCGGAGCTTAACGTGGTGTGGGTTTATGTTTCCTACCTGCGCAAAAAGCTGACGTCAATAGGCGCAAACGCGGCAATAAAGGCAAAACGCAACCTCGGTTACTGTCTGGAGGAAAGCAATGATTAAATCGCTCAGAAAAAAGTTTATAGCAATTGCGATGTGCTCGGTTTTCTTTGTTCTTGCAGGCATAGTGGGCACGATAAACGTTATAAACTTTGCAAACGTTAACAACACCGCAAATTCAAGGCTGGCTTATATAAGCGAAAACGGCGGCGAGCTGCAGATGGTAAAGCTGCACGGCAACGAAAACTTTGACGGCACCGCGCCCCCAAACGAAGAGCAGCCGCCCGAGCTAGACAAGGAACAGATGACAAAGGATTTTAAAGAAAAGTTTAAAAACCTTTCAGCCGAAACTCCGTTTGACACAAGATATTTTACCGCGACGGTTGACGGCAGCGGCACGGTTGTTGCCGTAAACACGGGCAACATCGCAGCCGTTACCGAGGAGGAAGCGCAGAACTACGCCGAGGAGCTTGCTCAGAAAGGCAAAACGGGCGGCTTTTACGGCAATGGCTACAAATTTACCACACTTGAAACCGACGAAGGCACGATGTATATTTTCCTTGACTGCTCAAGGGAGTTTTCCACCTTTTATTCCTTCCTTACCGCAAGCGTTATGATTAGCCTTGCGGGGCTTGCGCTTGTTTTTGTTCTGGTTGTAATTCTTTCAAAAATGGCGGTCAAGCCCGTTGCTGAAAGCTATGAAAAGCAAAAGCAGTTTATTACGGACGCAGGGCACGAGCTTAAAACTCCGCTTACAATCATTGACGCCAACACCGAAATAATTGAAATGGATTACAGCGAAAGCGAGTGGACGGAAAGCATAAAAAATCAGGTTAAGCGTCTTGCCGAGCTTACGCAGAACTTAGTGTTCCTTTCCAAAATGGACGAGGACAGCAGCAAGCTGAACTTAGCCGATTTTTCAATTTCCGACGCTGTTTACGACACGGCGCAGTCCTTTGAAGCGGTTGCAAAATCAAACGGCAAGGAGCTTGAAATAGAGGTTGAGGACAACCTTTCATACTGCGGCGACGAATATTCTATCAGGCGGCTTGTCAGCCTGCTGCTTGACAACGCGCTGAAATATTCAAGCGACGGCAGTAAAATCGAAATCGCCCTTTCTCAAAGCGGCAAGGACCGAATTCTGACTGTTAAGAATTCTGCCGACAGCGTTGAAATCGGCAGCCTTGACAAATGGTTTGAGCGCTTTTACAGGGCTGACGCCTCGCGCAATTCCAAAACGGGCGGCAGCGGAATAGGGCTTTCCACCGCGAAAGCGATTGTTGAGGCGCACAAGGGCAAAATCCACGCAGAAAGCAAGGACGGAAAAACGATTGTATTTACAGCGATTTTATAATAAATCGGGTGATTTTCAACGAACTATTTGTTGTCTGAAAGGCTATGGTGATTAAAATGAACAAAAGCATTGCAAAAACTCCGCCGCTCGGCTGGAACAGCTGGGACTGCTTCGGCGCGGCGGTAAACGAAAATCAGTTAAAGGCAAACGCCGACTATATGGCAAAGCACCTGAAGCCTTTCGGCTGGGAATACATTGTCTGCGACATTCAGTGGTATGAGCCCAAGGCAAAGGACAATAATTACAACAACTTTACCGAGCTTTGTATGGATAAATACGGCAGGCTTATTCCCGCCGAAAACCGTTTTCCGAGCGCAAAGGGCGGCAAGGGCTTTAAGCCGATTGCGGATTACGTTCATTCGCTCGGGCTGAAATTCGGCATACATATTATGAGGGGCGTTCCCCGACAGGCAGTCCATCAGAACCTGCCCATAAAAAACTGCAGAGCAAAATGCCGCGACATTGCACACCATTTTTCCGTATGCTCCTGGAATACGGATATGTACGGCTGCAAAAACACGGAGGCGGCGCAGGCATATTACAACTCCATTTTTGAGCTTTACGCTCAGTGGGGCGTTGATTTTATTAAGTGCGACGATATATGCGTTACGGAATTTCGCAGGTGGGACAACCCCTACTCCGCCGCTTATGAAATTGAGATGATAAGAAAAGCGCTTGACAGTTGCGGCAGGGATATGGTGCTTTCCCTCTCCCCCGGCCCCGCGCAGATTGAAAACGCAGAGCACCTTAAAAAGCACGCAAATATGTGGCGGCTTACAGGCGATTTCTGGGACGACTGGGGCAAGCTGCACGAGATGTTTGACAAATGCGAGCTTTGGCAGGGCGTAGGCGGTAACGGCTGCTGGCCCGACTGCGATATGCTGCCACTGGGCAGAATTTCAAAGGGCTCCGCCTACCACGGCGCAAAAAACAGATACACTCAGTTTACAAAGCCCGAGCAAATTACAATGATGAGCCTTTGGGGTATTTTCAAAAGTCCGCTGATGATGGGCGGCAATATGCCAGAAAACGACGCCTGGACGCGTTCCCTGCTTACCAACGCGGAGTATATTGAGATGAACCAAAGCTCCTTCGGCGCAAAGCAAATCAGGCGCAATGAGAAAAACGGCGAGGGCAGCATTATTTGGGCAGCAAACGGCAGAAAATGCAAATACGTTGCAATGTTCAACACTAAAAACAAGGAGCAGAAAATCACGCTTGATTTGGCTGAAATCCTTATGCCCGCCACGGACTGCACCGTGCTGAATATATGGGAAAACGAAACGGCGGAAAAGGTCAGAAGGCTCTCCCCCGTTATTCCCGCACACGGCGCGGCACTGTTTAAAATTATATAAAACTCAACGGCTCGGACGAATTACGCCCGAGCCGTTTAACATTTGTATATACAATTTTGCGTTAATGTGCTATAATAATATCATTACAGGGAAAAGCCGACGCTGCCCGCTCGGTTTTTATTTTCCGAAAGGAACATTATATGAAAACACGCAATGCTAAAACCGCCGCCTTTACGGTCGGCGGAATAGTGTTAACAGCATTATTAATTATAGGAGGGATTTTTATGTTCGGCAAATCAGGCGCGACCATTTCAAGCTGCGAAAGCCTGACGCTCAGGCTCAGCGGAATGCGCTTAACGGAGGAATATGAGATTACCTGCGACGGCGACACCGCGCACATCAGCCACTATTATTTTACATACGCTGACGGCAGCGAGCAGAGAGAGCTGCAAAACAGCACCGACTGCCCCTCCGAAGAATTAGTGGATATTCTTAACGAGTGCGGATTTGCAAAGTGGAACGGCTTCAGCGGCAAGCACCCGAAATATGTTACCGACGGCACAATGTTCAGCCTTAAAGCAACGGTTAACGGCGGCACCGAAATCCGCGCAGACGGCTCGGAAAACTTTCCAAAAAACTTTCACACGTTTACATACTGGCTGCAGGAAAAATTAGCCTGATTGTTAAATAAAGGAGTAAAAATGATTAAGGTTGAGGTTAAATACATTTTAAAGGACGGGCAGAGATACGATTTTTGCAGCGCAATCTTTGTGCAGAAAATCGACGTTGCCGCAAGAAAAGAGAGCGGCAATCTGAAATACGATTTTGATATACCCGCAGAGGACGAAAACCTCCTTTACCTGCACGAGCTGTGGGAAACTCAGGAGGCGCTTGACGCTCACGCGCAAACCGAGCATTACAAAGCGCTTGCCGAGCTGAAAGCAAAATACGTTGAGAAAACGATTATTAAAAAAACCGTGGTTTAACAGCAAAAAGGAAGGTAGCTAACACCTTCCTTTTTTGATATTATTCGCTTTTCTTTTTTTGCTTTTTTGCGCGTTCAAGCGCTTTTTTCTTTGCGCGCTCAAGGGTCTTCCTGTCCTTCTCGTACGCCTTGAATTTTTCGTTCGTTTCCTTGCACCTGCCCGTCTGGCCGATAAGCTCCGAAACCGTTACCGAATAAATTTCGGAAAGCGTTATAAGCATCAGAATATCGGGCAGACCCTCGCCCCGCTCCCATTTGGAAACGGATTTGTTTGAATAACCGATTGCCTCCGCAAGCTCCGTTTGCGTAAGCCCGTTCAGCTTTCTGTAAAACGCAAGATTTTCCGCAATAACACGGCTCGGCATTTTTTCTGACATAATCACACCCCCCGTCTGCTTTTTTATTTATTCTACTATCAGTAGAACCTTTTGTCAACAGTAATTCTACTAATAATAGAACTATTTCTATTAATAATGGGTTTTCATTTTGCGGATTTGCCCATATAATTCGGGCAAACGGAAACGGAGGTAACCGATATGACAAGAACAAAACTTGCAGACAGAAAGCTGCCCGATTACACAAGGGGCGAGGAAATCTTCAATATGGTAAGCCACATAGTCGGCGGCGCGTTCGGCGTTGTTGCTTTAGGGCTTTGCACGGCGTTTTCAATTGCGCACCGTAACTGGTGGGGGCTCGGCGGCGGAATAATCTACGGGCTTATGATGATTTACCTTTACACAATTTCAAGCGTATATCACGGGCTGATACCCGAAAAGCCCAAGAAGGTTATGCAGGTGATTGACCACTGCACGATTTTTGCGCTTATATTCGGAACGTATATGCCCATTCTGCTCACGGGTGTCAGAGAATACTATATAACAATCTTTTGGATTGCGCTTGCATTACTTGTTGTTGCAACAGCCGTCTGCGTAACCTTTACCGCCATTGACCATAAACGGTACGCCGTTATTGCTATGTTCGGCTATTTCGGAATCGGCTGGGCGGGTCTGCTGCTGCTTTACCCGATGTCAAAAGTTTACGGTCTTGAGTTCGTGCTGTGGATTTTCCTCGGCGGGCTTGCATACACGCTCGGAATTATCTTTTTTGCGCTGCAGCAGAAGCACAGATATATGCACAGTATTTTCCATTTGTTCATTCTTCTCGGCAGCGCGCTGCACTTTGTTGCAATCTTCAAATTCTGCATATAAATTCTGCTAACACAACAAAAACGGATATCCCCTGTCGGATATCCGTTTTTTTACGTTTCGGATTATTAGTAGTTTTCTGCGTTGATTTCAAAATACGCCTGCGGGTGTGCGCATACGGGGCAGGTTTCGGGTGCGCTTGTGCCGACAACAATGTGCCCGCAATTGCGGCATTCCCAGATTTTAACCTCGCTTTTTTCAAACACCTGCTGCATATTAACGTTTTCAAGCAGCTTTCTGTAGCGCTCCTCGTGGTGCTTTTCAATGGCGGCAACCATACGGAATTTCTGTGCAAGCTCTGCAAACCCTTCTTCCTCGGCGGTTTTTGCAAAGCCCTCATACATATCGGTCCACTCATAATTTTCGCCGTCCGCAGCAGCCTGAAGGTTCTGCGCCGTGTCGCCTATTCCCTCAAGCTCCTTAAACCACATTTTTGCATGCTCTTTTTCATTGTCCGCAGTTTTAAGGAAAAGCGCCGCAATCTGCTCAAAGCCGTCCTTCTTTGCCTTGGAGGCAAAATAAGTGTATTTGTTCCTCGCCTCAGATTCGCCTGAAAATGCGGCTCTCAGATTTTTTTCGGTTTGTGTGCCTTCATATTTGTTTCCCATAAGAATTCCTCCTGAATAATATTATGAACAAAATTGTGCGGGTTAATTCCGCATTTATCGGTTATATTATAAACCTTTTTACTTTGAAATACAATTCCGTCTTGTTTTGCTTTTTCACTGCAACAAAAACAAAACCGCGCATCGAGCCCTACGGTTCAAATCCTGTCTTTAATAATTGAAAAAGGGTACCCTGATGGGTACCCTTTTTCAATGGTCGAGGTGAACTGCGACTTATTAAACCCACATAGGAAATATAAACTCAGTAATATCAATATTCCTGCGAGATAGGCTTTTGGGAG
>CADBUK010000021.1 GCA_902797915.1 Oscillospiraceae bacterium | reverse complement strand
TGTTTTTCTTGTTTGCGGCGCAGATTAACTCAATGCTTGCCGTTTTCAACCTTTTGCCCATACCGCCGCTTGACGGCTCGCGTATTCTCGGCGTTGTGTTAAAGGGCAAGGCTTATGATTTATATTATCAATACGAGCGTTATATAATGCTTGCGCTTATGGCGCTGCTGTTCTTCGGTTTCTTGTCAAAGCCGATAAACGCATTAACAAATCTATTGATGACTGCAGTGCTGTTTATTCCAAATTTGATTTTCGGTTTATAAGGTTTTATGGAACAGATTAATTATAAGTTAGAGGTGTTTGAAGGTCCGATGGACCTGTTGCTGCACCTTATAAGTAAACATAAACTGAATATTAACGATATTCCTATTGTTGAGCTTGTTAATCAGTACCTTGATTATGTGCGCCAGATGGAAGACGCCGACTTTGAGGTAGCTGGCGATTTTCTTGAAATGGCTGCAAGGCTGATTTACATTAAAACTGTTTCACTCCTGCCAAGGCACGAGGAGGCAGAAAAACTTAAAAAAGAGCTTACGGGCGAGCTTATTGAATATCAGGCTTGTAAGGAAATGGCGGAAAAGCTCAGCAAGCAGACGGACGGCTTTAACCGATTTGTGCGTGACCCTCAGCCCGGGTATATCAACTACGATTATGAGCGCTTTCATGAGGGCGAGGAGCTTTTGAACGCTTATATCGCAGCCGCCGGAAAGGCGCAGAGAAAGCTGCCGCCTCCGCTTGATTCCTTTAAGGCGATTGTGGCGCGCAAATTCGTTAACGTTGCAAGTAAGATTACAACCGTAATGCGTAAGCTCAGCACTAAAAAGAAAACAAAATTTCTTGATTTGTTTTCAGACGCTCAGTCAAAAAGCGATTTGGTTGCAACCTTCCTTGCGGTGCTTGAGCTTGCAAAAACCAAAAAGATTTCAATTGACGGCTCAATTGATAACCCCGATGTAAAATTGTTAGAAGAGGTGAACGGCGTTGAAGAATGAAAATAATGTTATAGCAAAACTTGAAGCAATGCTGTTTGCGTCAGGTGAGCCCGTTGAGGCGGCAAAGCTTGCCGAGGTTTTGGAGCTTGATGTTGAAAATATAACAAAAATGCTCGGCGCTCTTGCCGATAATTACGATGAAAGAAACAGCGGCCTGCGGTTAATCAGAATTGACGGCAAATATCAGTTCTGCACTCGCGAGGAATATGCGGACGACGTGCGCAAGCTGCTTGAAATAAAGAAGAATACTCCGCTTTCACAGGCGGCGTTTGAGGTTCTGGCTATTGTTGCCTACAATAAAACCGTTACCAAGAGTTTTATTGAGCAAATCAGAGGCGTTGACTGCTCAGGCTCAATTGCAAATCTTGTTCAGAAGGGTCTTATTGAAGAAAAGGGAAGGCTTGATTTACCTGGCAGACCGCTTGTTTACGGCACTACGGACAGGTTTTTAAGGTGCTTTTCTCTTAACAGCCTTGACGATTTGCCCGATTTGCCGAAAACGGATGACGTTGAAAAAATCGCTAAGGATAACGGTCAGACTACTCTGTTTGAGGATAATGCGGAAAATAACGGGGCTTCTCCCGAATTCGACGAAGAAGAAGGTGGGGAGTCTTAATGGTTGTATTTTTAATTATCGTTGCGATTTTAGCGGTTATTATATCAATAATCCTTTCAATTTCCGCCACTTTAACGGTTATATATGACAATAAGTGGACTACGAAAATTAAAATTCTCTGGATTGAAAAGGACATTGAATTAACCAAAATTCTTTCGTTTTTGCTTTTCCCTAAGGAAAATGCGGAAATGGTTAAGGAGCAGCGTAAGGCTGACGAGATAAACAAACAGGCTGAGAAGGAATCCGAAAAGGTTGAAAAAGAAACCGATACTTCCGAGAAACCTGTAAGCGAGCCTGTTGCAGAAAAACCCGTTACTGTTGAAAATAGCGAGGATACTGTAACAATTACAAGCGTTCAGCAGCTTGAAGAAGCCGCTTTTGAAAAGCCTTCTGAGCCCGCTGCACCGCCAAAAGCTGAACCTAAAAAAGAAAAGAAGCAGAAGCCCGCAAAGCCGAACTATATTAAGTCGCTTTGGGAAAAAGAGGGCATTGTCGGCATTATGGGTCTTGTTACTAATATGCTTGAAACGGCAAACAGTGCAATAATTACTTTTTTTAGGGGCTTCCATATTTATTCATTTTATGTTAAAATGATTATTGGCGGCGGAGATGCCGCTGATGTTGCAGAGGCTTACGGCAGATTCTGCAAGTATTATTACCCGTTTAAAGGCGCAATTCTAAACGGAATGCGTGTTGATAATTATGATGATTTGATTATGCCCGATTTCATCGCCCCGGGTAATGAATTCGGCTTTCAGTTCATCGGTTCGGTAAGCGTAAGGCTTTTGCTCAGAGTCGGGCTTTCCGCGGGTAAAACCTTCCTGATTAACTTAATTAAAAAGTAATTAATAATTTCATTTATTATAAAGGAGTACAGTTATGAAAGAATCACCGGTTAACAAAATAATGGAAAACACCCTTGAAAGAATGCGCGATATGGTTGACGTTTCAACTATTATCGGCGACCCTATTCAGACGGGGGACACAACTTTAATTCCTGTTTCCAAGGTAACCTACGGCTTTACGGGCGGTGGTACTGACCTTCCGTCAAAGCAGAATCAGGAGCTGTTTGGCGGTGGCGGCGGCGGTGGTATTTCCATCACTCCCGTTGCGTTTATCGTTATTCAGAACGATAAGGTAAGAATGATGCAGATTAATAACTACTCATCTTCTGCTGACCGTGCAATTGCTATGATTCCTGAGCTTGTTGACCAGATTTCACAGCTTGTTAAGGCTAAGGACGATTCTGCTGCCGACGCAGAATAATAACTAAAATTTTAATCACCTGCATATAATTTTGCAGGTGATTATTTTGTTTAAAAGGTTTGCGGCAGTTCTTATTGTAATTTCATTATTGTCCTTTAACGCTTATGCCTTTGACTGCTCGGCGGCTTCGGCAATCGTTATGGATTCGCTTACCTGCGAGGTTTTGTATCAGAAGAATATAAATGAAAAACGCAGTATTGCTTCCACCACAAAGATTATGACTGCGCTTATTGCTTGCGAAAGCGGCAGACTTAACGAAACTGTTAAAATCACGTTTGATATGGTAAATACCTTCGGCACTTTGCTCGGACTGCGTGAAAATGACGAAATTACTCTGCGCGATTTGGTTAAGGGAATGCTTTTGCCGTCAGGTAATGATGCCGCAAATGCAACCGCGCTTTTTCTCGGCGGAAGCTTTGAGGGTTTTTCTCAGATGATGAATAAGCGCGCGGCGGAGCTTGGTATGCGCGACTCGTTGTTCGTTACGCCCTCGGGGCTTGATGAGGGTAATCATCACTCAACCGCTTATGATATGGCGCTGCTTGCTTCGGCAGCGATGAATAACAGCAATTTTGCCCGAATTTGTTCCGAAAAAAGCTCGGAGGTTATTATTAACGGTAAAAAGCAGACTATTTATAATCATAATAAATTACTGTTGAAGCTTGATGACTGCGTAGGAATAAAAACGGGTTATACCGATAAGGCGGGCAGATGTCTTGTTTCCGCCGTAAAGCGCGGAGGGAATACTCTTGTCTGCGTAACGCTTAACGATGCTGACGACTGGAATGACCATATCAATTTATACACAGAATGTTTTGATATGTACTGCGAAGTTGAGCTTTCGGAAAGCGTAATTCTTCAGCTTGTTGGCGGCAGTAAGGATGAGCTGAAGGCTCTGTATTCAAAGAGCGTCAGCGTCATTGATAAGGATAACGTTAAAGTTGAGATTTACATAATGCCGTTTGTTTATGCGCCGATATTTAAGGGCGAAAAGGTTGGCATTGTGCGATTTAAGTATAAAGAAAAGGAAATTGCCGCAGTTGATTTGATTGCGGCAGAGGATGTTGAATATTATGGCGAACAAATTTGATGTAAGACTGCAAAAGTATATGGCAGACTGCGGCGTTGCCTCACGAAGAAAAAGCGAGGAGTTAATTGAACAGGGCAAGGTTAAGGTTAACGGTCATATTGCGCATATAGGCGATAAAACTAATCCTAAAAAGGATTTGGTAACCGTTCACGGTAAAAAGATTATTAAAACAAACGAGATGAAATATATCGCCCTTTATAAGCCGAGAGGCTATATTACCACTGTTACCGACGACCGCGGCAGGAAAACAGTTATGGAGCTTGTTAAGGGCGTAAAAGAACGTGTGTATCCTGTCGGCAGGCTTGATAAGGACTCCGAGGGTCTTTTGCTTCTTACCAATGACGGCGCATTTGCTAATGCTTTAATGCACCCGAGCCACCATTTTGCAAAGGTTTACCGCGTTACAGTTCGTCCTTCGGTTAATGACGAAATGCTTTTGAAATTAAGGGACGGCGTTGAAATTGACGGCAGGATGACTGCGCCCTGCGAGGTTACCGTGGTTTCCGAGGAGGAGGGCAGAGTTGTTCTTGAGTTCGTACTGCGAGAGGGCAGAAATCGCCAAATCAGAAAAATGTGCGACGCGGTCGGCTTAACGGTTGCAAGGCTTAAAAGGATTTCAATAGGCTCAATTAAGCTTGGTATGCTGCAGCCAGGGCAGCACAGAGAATTAAGTGAAAATGAAATAAAACGTCTGCTGCGTTCTGCAGGACACAGCGAGGAATAAAGGATAGATTTTTCTATCCTTTTATTTTATATAAAAAACTGTTGTAATTAATTAATTAAAGTGTTAAAATGTTTAACAATGAATTTATTTTGGTATTCATATTTTTAACTATTCTTTTAAGGAGGATATGTTGTGAGCGATAATAATTCAGGCGTTGCACGCACCAGATTGCTGAAGCTTTTTGACGAAGCAAGCTTTTCCGAAATTGACGCTTTTGCAAAGTCAGCCGACGGCGAGATTGAAGCCGTAGCAGGCTTCGGAACTGTAAACGGAATTCCCGTTTATGCTTTTTCTCAGGAGCCTGAAGTCAGCGGCGGAGCAATCAGCGTTGCACAGTGCGCCAAAATTAAAAAAATATACGCTCTTGCAACCAAAACGGGTTGCCCCGTTGTGGGAATTTATGACTCAAACGGCGTTAAACTTTCAGAGGGCTTTGAGGCGCTCACTGCTTACGGCGAGGTTGTAAAGGCTTCTTCTGCGGTTTCGGGCGTTGTTCCGCAAATTTCGATTATTGCAGGCGCTTGCCTTGGCACAAGCGCGCTTGTTGCTAATATGGCGGACGTTGTAATTGCAGTTGAAAACGCAGATTTTTATGTAACCGTACCAAGCGAGATTACAGCAGAGGACTCGGCAGAGCAGGGAACTGTTGACTTACTTACTTCTGATTTTGAAGACGCAGCTGAAAAGGCGAGGGACATTATTTCATTGCTTCCGTCTAATAATCTTGATTTCCCGCCGATATTTGACTGCGGCGAGCCGAGTTCTTTGGATATATCACAGTTAAAAGGCATTGATTTTATTAATGCACTTGCCACAAATGTTGTTGAATTTAAGAAGGATTACGCAGAGAATGCCGTAACGGCGCTCGGCGTTATCGGCGGTATGCCCGCAGGCTTTGTGGCCTTTTGCGGCAATCCGCTTTGCCCTTCTTGCATTTATAAGGCAGAGGCTTTCGTTAAGCTTTGTGACGCTTTCAATCTCCCGCTCATTACCGTTGTTGACACAAACGGTCTTGCACGCGAAAAGGAAAATCAAATGCTTGTTGCAGCCACTAAGCTTACTTCCGCTTACGCCTCGGCAACCTGCCCGAAAATCTCACTGATTACAGGCAACGCAGTTGGCGCAGCTTATATTATTCTTGCGGGCAGAGGTTCAAACGCCGATTTGGTTTACGCCTGGGATTGCGCTGCAGCGTCCCCGCTTGAAACCGAAAGCGCTGTTGCTTTCCTGTTCAGCGAACGTCTTGCAAACGGAGAAAACAGGGCAGACCTTGAAAAAGAATACAGGGAAACCCTTGCTTCGCCGTTTACCGCAGCTGCAAGCGGTGCAATTGACGACGTATTTGTTCCCGATGAAACCGCGGCAAAGCTTATTTCTGCGCTTAATATTCTGAGCGGAAAAAGAGAAACCACAATCCCGAGAAAGCACTCGGTTAAATAATTTGGAGGACTTAATGATGAAAAGATACACAATTACCGTTAACGGAATTCCTTATGACGTAACAGTTGACGAGGCAGGCGCAGGCAATGGCGTTATGCCCGTTTCCACACCCGCTCCCGCTCCTGCAGCCGCACCTGCTGCCCCCGCAGCGCCTTCTATGCCGCTTGCAGTTGAGAACGAGGCTCCAAAGCCCGCAGGTACTGCAGGCAGCGTTAAGGTTGACGCTCCTATGCCTGGTACAATTCTTGATATTAAAGTAAGCGTTGGAGATTCCGTTAATTCGGGCGACACGCTTTGCGTGCTTGAAGCTATGAAGATGGAAAACGAAATCGTTGCACCTCAGGCGGGTACGGTTGCTTCTGTTAACGTCGGCAAGGGCGACAGCGTTGAGGCTGGTCAGGTACTGATTACATTAAACTAAGAGGTGTGAAGTATGGCAAAAATTGCTGTTACTGAAACCGTTCTCCGTGACGCGCATCAGTCGCTGATTGCTACAAGAATGAGAACGGACGAATTTAAAGATATACTCGAAACAATGGATACAATCGGCTTTCATTCGCTTGAATGCTGGGGCGGCGCAACGTTTGACTCCTGCCTTCGCTTTTTGAATGAGGACCCGTGGGACAGACTTCGTTTAATCCGTGAAAAATGCCCAAATACAAAGCTGCAAATGCTTTTCAGAGGGCAGAATATGCTTGGCTACCGCCATTATGCAGACGATATTGTTGATTATTTTGTTAAGAAAAGCATTGATAACGGTATTGATATTTTAAGGATATTCGACGCTCTTAACGACGTTCGTAATCTTGAAACCGCTATTAACGCCGCAAAGAAGTACGGCGGTCACGTTCAGGCGGCTATTTCTTACACAACGGGACCCGTATTTGATACTCAGTATTTTTGCAATTATGCAAAGCAGTTGGAAAGTGCGGGCGCTGATTCAATCTGCATTAAGGATATGGCGGGTCTTCTGACTCCTTACGGCACATACGATTTAGTTAAAGCCCTCAAGGAAACCGTTAGTATTCCTATTCAGCTTCATTCCCATTACACCTCGGGTCTTGCCTCAATGGTGCATTTGAAGGGAATTGAAGCGGGTGTTGACGCTATTGATACCGCTATGAGCCCGCTTGCTATGGGTACGTCCCATCCTGCAACAGAGTCTATGGTTGCCGCACTGCAGGGTACGGAGTATGACACGGGGCTTGATTTGAAAGCGCTTACCAAAATCCGCGATTTCTTTATGCCTTTAAGGGAAAAATATATTGCGGACGGTCTGCTCAATCCCAAAATGCTCGGCGTTGACGCAAATACGCTTTTGTATCAGGTACCCGGCGGTATGCTTTCAAATCTGCTTAATCAGCTTAAACAGGCTGGTGAAGAGGATAAGCTTGAAGAGGTGCTTGCAGAGGTTCCGAGAGTTCGTAAGGACTTAGGTGAACCACCACTAGTTACGCCTTCATCACAGATTGTCGGCACACAGGCTGTATTTAATGTTCTTA
>CADBUK010000020.1 GCA_902797915.1 Oscillospiraceae bacterium | reverse complement strand
CGATTTCCAATCGTGCTCCTTCGGCCAGCTCGGACACATCTGCATAATATATGAGCAGTTTTTCAACTGCCCATATAATTTACTACATTTTTATTCAATAGTCAATAGTTATTTTTGCTTTTTGAAAACGCCCATGGGGTCCTTGAACATAAGAACAACAAGCCAGATAACAAGACCGAGCGCGATAACGGAAAGTCCGAGGAACGCATCGTTAATCATATCCTCTAATGCGGGAGTAAAATACTCCGCGCCGAGCTCTGCATATTCAAACACGGCGTCAACAAGCCACATAAGTGAGGCGCCCCAGAAAAGAAAGCAAAGCGTTCTGACGCTGAGCTTATCGTCCTGAGCGTGAGTGTACCAGACTATTGTGCAAACAATTGCGGCAAAAACGGTAAGAAGTAAAGTCATTTTATTTTTCCTTTGAAACTGCTGCTTTGAGCTTTTTGTACTTAACATCCGCCGCTGTGCAGATTGCGCCCCAAACGAGTGTTACGGTTGCAGCCATGGTTGTACCGACGGTTGCCATTTCGGACAGCATTTCCGCCTTGTCCTCAGGGTTACTCATAGCCGTTAAGAACGGCGGGAACGGAACAACCTCCCCGTGCCACAAATGCTCAAACGCAAGCAGAATTACGCCGCCCCAGAGCAGCTTTGCAAGCAGGCTGAGTTTCTTTGACCAAGTGGGTTTGTTTTCCTCTGAAAAATCGGGAGTTTCAACGCCCTCAAGCTTCGGAGCCTTGAGCTGCATTTCCTTCTTTTTCATTGCGATTACCGCTGCGGTTACAACGATTGCCTCTGCAGCAGGAACTACAAAACATGCCATAATATTTCTCCTTTTCAAATTTATTACATTAGTATAATAAAGCATTTTTGGTTTTTACGGAAGCCCCCGTGGGGGATACGAAGAATGAAATGTTGCTGCGCAACGTGAAATAATTTGCTGTGCAAATTGTGAAATATTCCGCAAGCGGAATATGAAATAAGGCTCTGCTTGAAAGCAAAGCCTTGGGACTTTATTTCATAAATTTATCGATTGCGGCGTTGAGTTCATCAAGCATTTCTGTATCTCCATCCTCTACCGCGTGGACTATGCAATGCTCCAGATGGTCTTTCAAAATAACCTTACCCGTGTTATTTATGGCGCTTTTGACCGCGGCAAGCTGGATTAAAACGTCGCTGCAGTCCTCGCCGTCATCCACCATCTGTTTAACCTTTTGCAAATGCCCGATTGCGCGCGCAAGGCGGTTTGAAACCTCCTTGGTATGCTCGTGCGAATGTGTGTGCTTATGCTCTGACATAATTATTTCTCCCCGGCATACTGCTTTGCAAGCCTGCAATAGTGCGCCGCATTTTCAATATTCCCCTGAATTTCAGCCTCAGTAAGCTGACGCACAGCCTTTGCAGGTACGCCGATAATCAGCGAATTGTCGGGAAAAACCTTGTTTTCCGTAACAACCGCGCCCGCGCCGATAAGGCAGTTTTTGCCGATAACGGCGCCGTTTAAAACGGTGGAGTTCATGCCGACAACACTGTTGTCGCCGATTGTGCAGCCATGCACGACGGCATTGTGGCCGACGGTTACGCCCTCGCCGATAACGATTTTGTTAAACTCGTCGCTGTGCAGGGTACTGCTGTCCTGAACATTTGAATTTTTTCCGAGAATTATGCTTGAATCATCGCCCCTGATAACCGCGCCGAACCATACGGAGCTGCCGCTTTCAAGCGTAACGCAGCCGATAACGCTTGCGCTGTCCGCAACAAAGGCGGCGTTGTTTTCAGGCGTTTTTCCGTTAAATGACATTATCATTATTCCGCAGCCTCCGTAGTTGTGTCAGCAGCCGTAGTGCTTTCGCCCGCAAGAGTTACCTCGGGAATATCGTGAACGTTCTTAATCTTCTCATAAGTATCGTTTTCGGGATAATAATGAAGCAGGGTTTCGCCGTCATAGCTGATATAATAAATACCCGCAGTTGTTACGTCAAAAGTGCCGTCTTCATTATAGTTTTTATTTCCGACCTCTACGCGTACAAAATAGCCCTTGTACTTGCCGTTGTCGATATAAACGCCCTCGCTCTTATGGGCAACCCAGTCATAATCCTCCCAGCTTCCCTCAAGCCCGAGCTCTGACGGGTCGTAAGACTTAATCAGCGCAATACTGTCCGCATTTTTAATTACGGCGGTGTCGAGCGTGATTTCCTCATCGCCTACAGGGGGCTGAACCTCCTCCGTTTCACCTGACTTGCAGGCTGCAAAAACGCAGCAAATTATCAGAACAAGCGCAAGAACTGCGATTAAAACCTTTTTACTTTTCATAACTATCAACTCCGTTTATTTACTAACATAAATTATATAATTATAAATCTGCTTCGTCAAGCAAATTATCAATTTCACTTTCGCCGAAAACCGATATGCCGCGCTTAATAAGCAAATCGGCGGTTATTCCGTTGCCCTCAACAAGCTTTCCCGTAAAACTGCCGTCGTAAATCCCGCCCTTGCCGCAGGAGGGACTGCGCTCTTTCAGAAGAGCGAGCCGAACGTTTTTCTCATTTGCAATATAAAGCGTTTTTTCGGCGCCGCTGTTATACTCGGCGGTAAAATCCTCGCCGTTTTTTGAAATCGCCCTGCCGCCGATAATCTCATTCGGCACGCGCGGAATCGGCAGACCGCCGAAGCATTCGGGGCAGACGGGGATTAATTCAAAATCCCTGCTCAGCGCGATAACGGCGGGGTTTTTATTGTTGCCGCCGTTGTACTTGCAGTTTTCGCCGAGCAGACACGCAGAAACAAGAAGCCGTGGCTTTTTGCCGAGGGCATACCTTTCAACCGCGCGGGCAACGCCGTCAACCTCGTTTGAACGGGCAATATATTCCGCTTCCCTTTTACAGAGCTCGGCGCCGTTTTCCATAGCAAAGCCGTAGCCTGCGGCTTTAATCATACCGAGGTCGTTATCCGCGTCGCCGAACGCCATAACCTCCCCGCGTGTAATGCCGAGCTCGGCGCAGATTGCGTCAATCGCCTGCACCTTGTCAACGCCCGTGTGAGTAATCTCAATATCCCCCGCAACGGGAGAAGTGAAAAGCACGTCGGGGCAAGCCTCAAAATGCTCTCTTATTTCGTTCAGGCGCGGGTTGCCGAAATAATACACGTTAACCTTTTCGCACACGTTTTCCTTTGCAAATTCCGCAAGATTATCAACAAAATAAAGCTTGCGGATATAATCCTCAAGAAATTCCTGCGGCAGATTAAGATTAGTAAAATACTGCTGCTTGCTTTGCTGGCTGTACTGCTTACCGCCCGCGTAAACCTCGTAATAAACCTCTCTGCAATCAAGGTAATCAACAATATCCGCAGCGATGCTCTGCGGCAGCGGGTGCGAATAAACCACACGCGCTTTACGCAAATCGTAAGCCGCCGCGCCGTTTGAATAAATTACGTAATCGGCAAAGGGCAGCTGGTCAATAACGTCGTAAATCATTGACAGGGTTCTGCCCGTTGCAATAGCAATTTTTATTCCCTTTTCGTGCGCCTCGCGCAGTGCCTTAACCGTTCGCTCGGAAACGGTTAAATGGTCGGGCGAAAGCAGTGTTCCGTCCAAATCCGAGGCAATTAACTTAATTGACATAAAATTCCCCATATACCGATACGGGACGCCGAGTCGGCGTCCCGTACAAACTTAGCGTTAAAGCTTTCTTTAAATTTCGTGGCGGTTTTTAACCTTTATACGTTCCATTGCGCGCGCAAGGTTTGCCTTTGTGGCATAATAATCCACCTGGCTCTGATGCTGGCGAAGCTCCTCCTCCGCACGCAGCTTTGCCTCTTCCGCGCGGTTTTCATCAATATCCTCGGGCAGCTCAACCGAAACGCAAACCACGGTGGCTTCATTACCGAGAAATTCAATGTAACCGCCGCCAACGAAGGCGTAAATTGCATCGTCCTCCTCAGGCTTGATAACCATTTCCCCTGCCACTACGGGCATGACCGTGTTTTCGTGATGAGCAAGATAGGTAACCGTGCCGCCGTCAATATATGGCAGCGTAACGCTTTCCGCCCTGCCCGAAAAAAAGGTTTTGCGGGAGCCGATAACCTTTAAATCAAAAGTATTAGCCATTTATCATTCCCTCTGCCTTTTTGCGAACGTCGTCAATAGTGCCCACATTAAAGAACGCCATTTCGGGTACGTCGTCAAGCTCGCCGTCAATAATTGCCTTAAAGCCCTTAACGGTTTCGGCAACGGGCACGTAAATACCCTTTAAGCCCGTAAACATTTCTGCAACGTGGAAGGGCTGTGAAAGGAATTTTTCAATCTTTCTTGCGCGGTAAACGACGATTTTATCCTCCTCCGAAAGCTCCTCCATACCGAGAATTGCAATAATATCCTGCAGCTCCTTATACTTTTGCAGATACTCCTGAACGCGACGGGCAACGTTATAATGCTCCTCGCCTACGGTGTCCGCCTCAAGAATACGGCTGTTTGACTCAAGCGGGTCAACGGCGGGGTAAATACCCTTTTCGGCAATTTTTCTTGAAAGAACCGTTGTAGCGTCAAGGTGTGCAAAGGTTGTTGCAGGGGCGGGGTCGGTTAAATCGTCCGCAGGCACGTAAACCGCCTGAACGGAAGTGATAGAGCCGTTTTTGGTAGAAGCAATACGCTCCTGCAGCTCGCCGACGTCCGTTGCCAGAGTGGGCTGATAACCAACGGCGGACGGCATTCTGCCGAGAAGCGCCGAAACCTCTGAGCCCGCCTGAACAAATCTGAAAATATTATCAATGAAAAGCAGCACGTCCTGATGCTCAACGTCACGGAAATACTCAGCCATTGTAAGCCCCGTTTCCGCAACACGCATACGCGCGCCGGGCGGCTCGTTCATCTGGCCGAAAACGAGCGCGGTTTTGTTGATAACGCCCGATTCCTTCATTTCATTCCAAAGGTCGTTACCCTCTCTTGAACGCTCGCCGACGCCTGTGAAAATTGAATAGCCGCCGTGTTCGTTTGCAATATTTGTAATAAGCTCCTGAATAAGAACGGTTTTACCAACGCCCGCGCCGCCGAAAAGGCCGATTTTACCGCCCTTTGCGTACGGGGTAAGAAGGTCGATAACCTTAATGCCTGTTTCAAGGATTTCAACCTCCGACGCCTGCTCCTCAAAGCTTGGCGGACGGCGGTGGATTTCCCACTTTTCAGCGTCGGTTATCGTGTCAAGATTATCAATGGTTTCGCCAACAACGTTAAAGAGTCTGCCAAGGCACTGTTCGCCTACGGGAACGGAAATAGCGCCGCCCGTAGCCGTAACGTCCATACCCTTGTAAAGACCCTCGGACGCGGCAAGCATAATGCACCTTACGGTGCCGCCGCCGATGTGCTGTGAAACCTCCATAATGAGTTCCCTGCCGTCAACCTCAACCTTGAGCGCGTCCTTTAACCTCGGAAGCTCGCCCTCAAACTGAACGTCAACAACGGGTCCCATTACCTGAACTATTTTTCCTTTATTCATTTAGGATTCCTCCTAAGATTTTAAATGGTTGCGCTTACTGCGCCTTATGTTTCTGCGCCTTTGAGCCCGCAATAATCTCCGTAATTTCCTGAGTTATTGCCGCCTGTCTTGCGCGGTTATACTGCACGCTGAGCTGGCGGAGCATATCGGCGCCCGCGTCCGTTGCGGTCTGCATTGCCATCATTCTGGCATTATGCTCGCAGCAATAGGACTCAATCAGCGCGCCGAAGATGAAGCCCGCAACATAATCGGGCACAATGTTGTTGAAAACGGTTTGTGCGTCCGGCATAAATTCCGCGTGCTCGTAATAATTGTTTTCATCCCTTATTTCGATATGTTCTTCCTTGAGGGGCAGGATTTTCTGCGTTTTTACCTCAACGGTCATTGAGTTAACCATATTGGTATAAACAACGTAAATCTCGTCAAGCTCGCCGCTTACAAAAAGATTAGTAAGCCTGCCTGCAATATGGCGCGCTCTGTTCATAGTCGGGTTCTGCGCAGTGTACCTGAAATTAATATCAACGGGGATATTTTTTCTTTCAAAGTAATGGCGGCCGACCTGACCTACAACGAAAAGCATATTTTCCGTTTCCATAGCGGCGCTTTCCTCTGTGGCTTTTATAACATTGTGGTTATAAGAGCCCGCCAGTCCCTTATCGGCAGTAATAACAAGATAGCCCTTCCTGCGCTGCTTGCCCGTTTTTTCGGGGCGTTCATCAAAATAGATGTTACCAACCTCGGGCGCAATATTAAGGATTTTTGCAAGGCTGTCCTGAATTAAATAGAAATAAGGCTCCGTATTTTTAAGATTTCTGCGAGCCTTCTGAAGCTTTGAAGAGGACACCATATACATCGCGTTGGTAATCTTCATAGTGTCCTTTATGGACTTCATTCGGCTCTGAATTTCCCTTGCGTTAGCCATTATTTAACCTCTTTAAATTCATCGGCTGCAGCCAGAATTCTTTCCTTGAGCTCATCGGTAAGCACCTTTTCGCGCTCAATATCCTCAGAGATGTCGGAATGGTTTTCATCAATGTATTCAAGCAGTTTGCCCTGATAAGCCTTGATTTCGGTAACGGGCACTTTTACAAACCTTTTGCCGATTGCGCAAACAAGCGTAATAACCTGATGTGCAAGCGACATCGGGTTGCCGAGGGGCTGCTTGAGCAGCTCCATAAGCCCCTTGCCGTAGTTAAGGTTTGCCTTGGTTTCCTCGTCCAAATCAGATGAGAACTGAGTGAAAACCTCCATTTCACGATACTGCGCAAGGTCAACACGCAGCGAGCCCGCAGCTTTTTTCATTGCCTGGGTCTGCGCGGCGCCGCCTACACGGGATACGGATAAGCCGACGTTTACCGCAGGGCGCTGACCGCTGAAGAACAAATCGCTTTCAAGGAAAATCTGTCCGTCCGTGATTGAAATTACATTTGTGGGAATATACGCCGAAACGTCGCCCGCCTGCGTTTCAATAATCGGAAGCGCCGTTATTGAACCGCCTCCGAGTTCGGGCGAAAGACGGCTTGAACGCTCAAGCAGTCTTGAGTGAAGATAGAAAACATCGCCGGGATAAGCCTCTCGTCCGGGAGAACGCTCAAGCAAAAGCGAAAGCGCGCGGTAAGCAACTGCGTGCTTGCTTAAATCGTCATAAACAATAAGGCAATCCTTGCCCTGATACATAAAGTACTCAGCAATAGCGGTTGCCGAATACGGCGAAATGTACTGAAGCGAAGCGGGGTCCGCCGCGGTTGACGAAACAACAACCGTGTAATCCATTGCGCCGTGCTTTTTAAGCGTATTTACAAGCTTTGAAACCGTTGAGGTTTTCTGGCCGATTGCGTTATAAATACAGATACAGTCCTTACCCTTCCGGTTAAGAATGGTATCAAGCGCAATCGAGGTTTTACCTGTCTGGCGGTCACCGATAATAAGCTCACGCTGTCCTCTGCCTATCGGGAACATAGAGTCAATTGCAAGAATACCCGTTTCAAGCGGCTGTGAAACCGACTTTCTGTCAACAATGGACGGAGCGGGATGCTCAACAAGACGGTAATCGTCCGTCTGAATATCGCCCTTGCCGTCAATCGGCTCGCCGAGCGCGTTAACAACTCTGCCGATATAGCCCTCGCCTACGGGAAGACCCGCCTTTCTGTGAGTGCGCTTAACCCTTGAGCCTGCGTGAATATCGCTGTCAAGACCGAAAAGGATACAGCCGACGGTTTTGCGCTTGATGTCCTGCACCATTCCCTTAACGCCGCTGTCAAAAACAACGATTTCGCCGTACATAACGCTTGTTAAGCCGTGAATGGTTGCAATACCGTCGCCCACGGAAATAACCGTGCCGACCTCCTCGCCCGCGGTTTCAAAATCAAATTCCTTAACGTTTGCGCGAAGAACGGAAATAATTTCCTTTGAATTATCGGTTTCCGACTTCTTGGCGCTTTCAACAAGCTGAGCTTTAATGCTGCTTATTTTTGACTTCATACTGCGGTCAATCTGCTTGCCGTCAAATTCAAGAATAAAGCCGCCGATAAGGCTTTTATCAATAACGACGCTGACTTCCGCCGTGCCGCCCTGATTATCCCTGAGCACATATTCTTTAATGCCCTCAAGCTGCTTTTCATCAGGCTCGGTAACGCAGTAAAGGGTTGCCCTCGTTACGTTATTCTTTTTGTCCAGAGCTTCCAGATAAGCGTCCGTTATATCTGCAAACTTTTCGATATTGCAGGTTCTTGCAAGCTCGTAAACCACGCCCCTTACGGAAGCGTGAAAAAGCTCGTCGCAAACCGCCTTCTTTTCCTCATTTGAAACGGAGGGGCTTGAAAGAACGCCCGCAAGCTCTTCGTTTTTAAGCGCTGCCGCAGCCTCGTCAAGCTCTGCCGCACTTGCCTTTGATGAAAGCAGTGCGTTAACTAAATCATTGAAATTATCAATCATTACCATCACTGCCTTCGTTTAAAAATTCGTCAAGCAGATTACGGTTGTCCTCCTCAGTGATGTTAGCCCCAACAAGCTTTGAAGCCGCGTCAGCTGCGAGGGAGGCAATTTCCTCTCTTGCGGAGCGGATAGTGCTTTCGCGCTCCTCCTCAATCTGCTTTCTGGCGTCAGCCTTCATCTTTTTGGAATCCTGCTCCGCCCTAAGTATAATTTTATCATATTCCGCCCTTGCGTTCTGCCTTGCGCCGCTGATTATCTGATTCTTTTCATCATCAGCGTTAGCCAGCTTGCTTTCATAATCGGCAAGCTTTTCGTTGGCAGCGGCATTGGCGTCCTCTGCATTTTTGAACTGCTCGTCAAGCATAGCCTGTCTTTTATCCATAACATTCTTAATCGGCTTAAAAAGAAATTTCTTCATAAGCAGAAAGAAAAGGATAAGGTTAACAACAGTCCAAAGCAAATTCCAGTCAAACTTTAACATTTACTGTTTTCCTTTCCTAAAGAAATTCAGTTTTCTGCTTATTATTTAAGCATAAAGATAATAAGAATGCCGACAACAAGGCCGTAAACGGCAGTTGCCTCGGCAAGCGCGCCGCCGAGCAGAAGAACGGTCTGAATTTTACCCGAAGCCTCAGGCTGACGAGCGATAGACTCTACAGCTTTACCTGTTGCGATACCGAGTCCGAGACCTGCGCCGATACAAGCGAGCGCAGCTATACCTGCACCAATTGCGATAATACCCATAATATTTTCTCCTTTAAAAAATTAATTAGTTTATTTATGCGTGTTTTTTACGCCGCTGCTTCCAAATCAGCAGCTTGTTTTTTCTTTTTGCCTTTTTGCTTCTTGGGCTTCTTTTCCTCAGGCTCTGCCGGTTCAACAGCCTCTCTTATATAGAGCGAGGTTAAGAAAACGAAAACATACGCCTGCAGGAAGCCGTCAAACAAATCGAAATAAAGGCTGAACACCATAGGAACGAATACGGGCACAACAGCCTTTAAAAGTTCCATAATGATAAACGCGCCGATGATGTTACCGAAAAGTCGCATACAAAGCGAAAGCGGCTTGATAATCAGCTCCAGCATATTAATCGGCGTAACGATTGCAACAGGCTGCGCAAACGCCTTCAGGTGTCCGCCCAATCCCTTTGCTTTAATGCCGGAAAATTCCACAAGCACAATACTTGTAAGCGCCATAGCGGCGGTTACCTGCATACTTTTCGTAGGCGGCTTAAAGCCGAAAATGCCAATCATATTTGAAGCGCCGATGAAAATCGCCGTGCTCATAAGCCACGGGATGTAGCCCTTGCCCTCTTCGCCCAACAAATCCTTAAAAAAGCTTTCCATTTTGGAATAGCACATTTCAAGCAAAAGCTGGCGCTTTGAAAGCGTGCCTTCAACCTTCAGATTTCTTGTCAGCAGGATTGCAAGCAGAGTTATTACAGCCATAATTATCCACGAAACCACCGTGCTTTCGTCAAAGCCGAGAGTTACGGAGCCGATTTTGAAATTAAAAATTTCTTCGATATTAAGCTGTTCCGAAATCTCCTTTTGCAAATCAAGCTTCATCATGACAGGAGCAAATGCCATCAACATACCTCCTTTTATAATTACCGCTATAAATTATAATATATAGGCGGCAAAATATTTCAAATTCGATTATATCACTATTTTTTGATTTTTCAATAATAAATTGTTAATTTTTCAATAATAAATTGTTAAATATATATGAATAATTCTTTTTAAATAAAAAGAGAAGATAAATTTAAGCTATTTTTATAATAAAATGATATTTACATCTGATTTTCTTTGGGTTATAATAGGCGGTGCATTATATAAAATAATAAAATTTTAGGAGTTCAAGATGGCTAAACAGCAAAAGATGGTTGACGATATTACGTCAATGGATGAGGATTTTGCAAAATGGTACACCGATATTTGCAAAAAGGCAGAGCTTATTGAATATACAAGCGTTAAGGGCTGTATGGTAATCCGCCCTTACGGCTACGCAATCTGGGAGAATATACAGAGGATTCTGGACGGTATGTTCAAGGCAGAGGGGCACGAAAACGTGTGCATGCCGATGTTCATTCCCGAAAGCCTGCTGCAAAAGGAAAAGGACCACGTTGAGGGCTTTGCACCAGAATGCGCGTGGGTTACCTACGGCGGCAACGAAAAGCTTGAGGAGCGCCTTTGCGTGCGCCCCACCAGCGAAACCCTTTTCTGCGAGCATTTTAAAAACGTTGTTCAGTCCTACAGAGATTTACCTAAGCTTTATAACCAGTGGGTTTCCGTTGTAAGATGGGAAAAGACCACCAGACCTTTCCTGCGCTCACGCGAATTTTTGTGGCAGGAGGGGCACACCCTGCACGAAACTGCAGAGGAGGCAATTGAGGAAACCGAAAAGATGCTGAACGTTTACACGGAGTTCTGCCAGAAATACTTGGCAATCCCCGTTGTTCAGGGTCAGAAAACAGAGAGCGACAAATTTGCAGGCGCAGAGCGCACCTACTGCATTGAGGCGCTTATGCACGACGGCAAAGCCCTGCAGGCAGGCACATCGCATTATTTCGGCGACGGCTTTGCAAGGGCGTTTGAAATTCAGTTTACGGACAGGGAAAACAAGCTGCAGTACCCGCACCAGACAAGCTGGGGTATGACAACACGCCTCATCGGCGCAATCATTATGACCCACGGCGACGATAACGGGCTTGTGCTTCCCCCCGCCGTTGCGCCTATTCAGGCAATTGTTTTGCCGATTGCGCAGCACAAGGAGGGCGTGCTTGAAAAAGCGAACGAGGTTTGCGACAGGCTGAAGAAAATCTGCCGCGCAAAGATTGACGACAGCAATAACTCTCCCGGCTGGAAATTTGCCGAATACGAAATGAAGGGCGTTCCGCTTAGAATTGAAATCGGCCCCAAGGATATTGAAAATAACCAGTGCGTTATCGTAACAAGGCATAACAGAGAAAAAACCTTTGTTTCCCTTGACGAGCTTGAAACCGTTGTTCCCCAGAAGCTTGAGGGGGTAAGAAACGGACTTTATCAGGCAGCGCTTGAAAACAGAGAGCGCCGCACATACACCTGCACTACAATTGACGAAATCAACGCAGCGCTTGAAAAGGGCGACGGCTTTGTAAAAGCAATGTGGTGCGGAGATGAGGAATGCGAGGATAAGGTTAAGGAGCTTACGGGCGTAGGCTCGCGCTGCATTCCGTTTGAGCAGGAAACGCTTTCAGATAAATGCGTGTGCTGCGGCAAGCCCGCAAAGCATATGCTTTACTGGGGCAAGGCGTATTAATAACGGTTCGTGGTCAGTTTAATTAATTCGGAGGTATGACATTATGTCAGTTTTAGTTACAGGCGGCGCGGGATACATCGGCAGCCACACCTGCGTTGAGCTTATCAATGCAGGAATTGATATTGTTATAGTTGATAATTTTTACAACTGCAAAAAAAGCAGTATTGACCGTATTCGCGCGTTAGTTGACAGGGATTTTAAATACTACGAGTGCGACATACGCGACAGAGAGGGTATGGACAGAATATTCAAGGCTGAAAAGATTGATTCCGTTATCCACTTTGCAGGCTTAAAGGCGGTTGGCGAAAGCGTTGAAAAGCCGCTTGAGTATTTTGACAACAACGTTAACGGCACACTTGTACTGCTTGACGTTATGAGAAACAACGGCTGCAAGAAGATTGTTTTTTCCTCCTCCGCAACCGTTTACGGAATGAACAATATTTCCCCGCTTACCGAGGATATGGCAGTGGGCGGAGTAACAAACCCCTACGGCAGAACAAAATATATGATTGAATGTATTCTGCAGGATTTATACGCCTCCGACAATAGCTGGAGCATTTGCCTGCTGCGCTATTTCAACCCCATCGGCGCTCATAAGAGCGGCACTATGGGCGAGGACCCGAACGGTATTCCGAACAACCTTATGCCGTTCATCACTCAGGTTGCAATCGGCAAGCGCGACCACCTGAACGTTTTCGGCGACGATTATGACACGCACGACGGCACGGGCGTCCGCGATTACATCCACGTTGTTGACCTTGCGCTCGGTCACGTTAAGGCTGTGCAGAAGGTTGAAAAGGACAACGGCTGCTTTATCTACAATCTCGGCACGGGCATCGGCTACAGCGTGCTTGACGTTGTTAAGGCGTTTGAAAAGGCTTCGGGCGTTACCATTCCTTACGAAATTCAGGCACGCCGCGCGGGCGACATTGCCACCTGCTATTCAGACCCGTCAAAAGCCCTTGCAGAGCTTAACTGGAAAGCGGAGCGCGGGCTTGAGGAAATGTGCGAGGACAGCTGGCGCTGGCAAAGCCAGAACCCGAACGGCTATCCGGATTAATAACAAAAAACGACTTCCGATTGGAAGTCGTTTTTTAGTGTTCAGTGGCCAGTTAATATTGAACGATGCTGTTGTTAAAGAAATCCGCGATTTCGGAATCGGGCATCTGGTCAAAGCCGAGGATAACAAGCGTGCCGTTTTCAATAAGGATATAATTAACCGAATTGGCTTCGGGCGAATCGGGATAGCTCCATTTTGCGCAGGTGTATTCCCTGCCGCCGATATTCAGCGTGCCCACTGCATTCAGTTTTGTTTCCGAGCTGATAAGGCTGTTGGTTGAGGAAATATAGTCATCAACGCTGCTGTAAGATATATTTTCCGTAACGCTGATTTTAACGGTTTTATACGTTATGCTGTCGTGATTTTCGGTCAGCTCAATAACAAAATAATCATTGTCGGGATTTTCAGCCTCGTCGTCAAAGCTTTCAAAGCTTTCGGGCGGGGTTATTTTTATGCCGAGGGAGTCGTTTTTGTAAGCCGTGCCGCTTTGCTCGCCGCGCTCAATTGCGGTGCCGCTTTTATCGGCAATATCCGCGGAGCCTACGCTTATCAGCGCTTTTTCGTCAGCGCCCGAGGCTTCCGTGCTCTGCGCGGAGGTTGTGCTTTCTGATTCGGTTTCATTTCCGTTTGTGTTCTGCCTTGCGCACGCCGCCATTGCAAGCACGAGCGCCAAGGCAAGCAGAATTGAAATAAGCTTTTTCATAAAATCACCCAAAGGTATATTAACAGAAAGCATAAAGAAAATCAATTATTTGTGAATATTAAATTTGAGTTTGCCGATTTAATATGTTTTGTAGGGCAAGGTACCCACACCTTGCCGCGGCACGATGTAGGCATCGTGCCCTACATTATCAAAATCCATACAATCTCAAGTTTAGCGATATGTTTTCAAATTTTCGCCGTTTGTTTCCAGCATTTAATCCGTAACAATTACCTTTATATAAACAAGCCGCGCCAATAAAACAGCACTGAACCTATGCATAAAGCAGGATAAGCAATACAAACGATTATGTTAAAAATTTCCATTGCTTTTTTGCTAATCCTTAATTCCATAAGCAAAAAATTAATAAGAATAACAGCAAACGGAGTAATTATTTCAACCGTTGGAAGCGCATTGTAAAAAGGGTTTAACGTTCCGTCAAGCGCTTCCAACAAAAGCGGTAAGCCAAGCGCAAAGGCGGTAATTGCAAATACGGCGACAGCCTCAATTATCATAATAACAAGGCTTGCCCAAAACACCTCTTTGAGTTCAGACCTTTTCCGTTTATTATTTTTCGTGTTCTTATCCATAAAACCACCTTATGAAAAGGCAGAGGAATTAACCTCTGCCGAAATCAAATTAAATTAATTCAAAATTTTCGCCGATGAATTCAATCATTTCATCCTCGTCAAAGCCGTTCATCCAGATTGAGATTTCAGTGCCGTCATCGGAAAAAGCGGTAAGGTTTATGTTGTGATTTTCCGTATTGCTGTCAAACACGGTATCAACCGTTGCAAACTCAAGATTGCCGATGTAGCGGTTGCCCAAATCAACAACCTTGTAGCCGTCGCCCTCAACAACCTGCTCCGCTTTATATTCATCAATTGAGGAATAACGGCTGCCCGTGTTAATGCTCATTATTACCCATTTTGAATCCTCATCAAAGGCGTTGAATTCCTGATAATAGCCGTTTTTGCCTTCCTGGCCTACCAAATCAACGCGCCACCAGCTCGGGAAATTAATCTTAAAGCCGAGGGATTCGTTTGTATAAATATTATCTATAACCATTCCGCGTTTAACGGAGGAGCCTTCAATATCAAGGCTGTAATTATCGGGATAACCGTATTCCTCGCCGTAATTATAATCTGAATTATAAGAACCGCTTTGATAAGCAAGCTTATCCTCATCGCTGAGATTATTATAAAAATCGCGCAGGGTTTTGCAGGCGTTGTCAACAACGGTGTTGTATTCCCTGAAATCGTAATTCGGGGTGTAAACCATTTCGTCGTCCTTGATTTTCAGCTTGTCGCTGTAATCGTAATTAATTTTATCATAGATAATATTGCGCGCATTTTCGGCGGTCGTTTTATCCTCAACGCCTGTTAAGTCAATAATGTAATCCACGGCAGAGGCGGAAAGCTCGTCAAGATAATAAATATCAATCGCGTCGATTTTGCCGTTCTTATACGCGTTAACGTCATATTTTGCAATCTGCGCGTCAACGTCAGCAAAGGAAATGCCGATGAAAATGCAGCTGCAGATTAAGATTATCGGCTGCATATAGCTGAGCTTCGGGCAGTAGATGTGCACCATAAAGAAGCCGATTATGATTAACAGCATAATCATAAAGATTGAAACGAGCAGCCTGTACTTTGTTAAGCCGTAGATGTCGATATAAAGCTTCATCTTCCTCATTGCAACAATAATCATCAGCACTGAGAAAAGCGAAATAAAGGTTGCAAAGCCTTTTACCGCCTTTGACTGACTGCCGTTCTCAAGCCTTTTTGTAAATACGTTTACAAGGGAAAGCAGTACGATGTTAATGCAGACGATTGCAAACATTTCAAAGAAGCCGCGCCTTGCGTAAGCGCTTGCGGAATAGCTGTAGCCAACGGGCAGCATACCCCTGAAGGCGTCAAAGAAATACGCAAGCTGTGAGAAGAGGTAAACAACATAAACAAAGGCAATGGCGCACAGGAAGAATACAGAAACAATATTTGGAGAGAAGCGTGCGCCACTGTAATCCTTTGTTGTGATTTCCGAGCCCGTTTTGAAATTACGCTTTTTTGAGAACATATACGAAATGATATACGGTGTTACAACAAGCGCTAAAACAGCCTCTAAAAGATATTCGCCGATGTTTTTAAGCACGGCTTTAACAAGCCCCTCAAACGCCGCGTCACTTTTAACAAGAAGCGGAACGATTACAAGCAGCACGGGCAGCGAAATGCCGATGCCGATTAAAGCGTGAATCAGCTTTTTGTTTTTGGAAACGGATTTTGAAAAGGCGGTGTTAACCATTGAAAGATTTGAAAACGGGGCAACTATTGCGCCGCCGAGCATATCCAGCAGCATTTTAAAGCTGCCCTCTCTGTTGCGGAAGGTGCCCGAAATGCCGCAGCTGTAAATCGTGAACAGAGCTGCAACAAGGAAAACCATAATGCAGTTCATAAACACGTCTCTGAACACGGCAAGGGTTACGGAACCCGCAAGCGAAAGCACGCCGCAGGCAAGTGAAAATTTAGACGGCTTAACGTCCTTTTTTGAAAGGTAAACGGTTACGAGCGCAAACAATGCAAAAAATGCAATCGTAAAGCCCAGATTAAAGAAATGCCAAACCGCAAAATCAATGAACACAAACGCCCAGAGGAAAAACAGAATCATAAAGGTTGAATCCTTTTTATCCATAGGCTCAATGCTTTCTTTAAGCTTTTTAAGCGCGTTCATCTTCTGAACGTATGGCGGAATATAACCCGAGCCGACTGTTGAAACGGGAACGGGCGAATTGCCCAAGCCCATTGATTTTGCAATAGGCGCAGGCACAACCTGCTCCGCCGCAGCCTCAGACTTTGCGCGCTCGGCAACGGATTTGATTGCGTCGTCCCCTGCCGCGTCCTGCGTTGCAACCGTGGTTG
>CADBUK010000019.1 GCA_902797915.1 Oscillospiraceae bacterium | reverse complement strand
GAAGAGGCTCAGTCCGCGCCGACTCCTATTACAACATACGCGCTGTTTTATAACGGCGAATATATCGGAAACGAACAGATGAACGAAGCGCGATTTTTAAAGCTTGTTGAGAAGATAAAATAAATATTGAACGCTTTAGGAGACAAAAATGTTCAGAGAAATGCGGCGTAAAAATCAGCAATTGGCTTATGATGAAGCAGTTGCCGTTCTTGAAAACGGAAAAACGGGCGTGCTTGCCGTGCTCGGCGATGAGGGTTATCCATACACCGTGCCGGTAAATTATGTTTATAAAAATGGCAAAATATATCTTCACTGCGCAAAAGCGGGGCATAAGTTGGACGCAATACGCGCCTGTAATAAAGTTAGCTTCTGCGTTATAGAGCAGGATGAGGTTTTGCCCGAAAAGTTAGCAACACGCTACCGCAGCGCAATTGCATTTTGCAGTGCTAGAATATGTGAAGCCGATGAGGAAATATATGACGCCGCTAAGGCGCTTGGCTTAAAGTATTATAATAATTCCTATGCGGTTGAAAAGGAAATTACACGCGAATGGGCGGCGCTTGCTTGTATTGAACTTTCAATAGAGCATTTAACGGGCAAGGAATCGCTTGATTTAATGAAAAAAGAAATTCAGCTCAGGAGATATAGCTATGAAACTTAACAAGGATATAATGCTCGGCAATATTGACGGCAAGGACTTTGCCATTGCTACGGGCAAGCTTGCAAAAAACTTTAACGGGATTATCAGCAATAACCCCACCGCTAACTTTATTTTTACCCTGCTTCAGACGGAGCAGACGGAGGACAGTATTGTTGCCGCAATGCTGCAGAAATACGACGCCTCCGAGGAGGTAATCAGGGCTGACGTTAAAGAGGTTCTTGAAATTATCAGAAACGCGGGAATTTTAGAGGAATAAAATGATTAAGTTTGAAGACAGGGAAATTGAATATTTTTTATATATTATTCGCTGCGCTTTAAAGGGCGAGGTGCCGAATAAGCCCGAGGAGCCGATTGACTGGGAAAGGCTTGTAAGCATTGCAAAGCGGCAGGAGGTTTATTCCGTAATTGCCGCCGCGCTGCCTGCCGAATACCTTCCCGCAGAGCAGGCGGAAAGGCTTAACAATTATGAAAAAAGCGAGCTTGTAAGGCTTATTGCAATGAAAAACGAGCTTGCGTTTCTTGAAGCCGAGCTTTGCAAAAGCGAGATTCCGTTTATGCTGCTCAAGGGCAGCAGGATAAGAGCGTTTTACCCCAAGGAGAGTATGCGCCAGATGAGCGACATTGATATTCTCTATAACGAAAAGGGGCGCGATTCGCTTTTAAAAATAATGAAAAAGCGCGGCTATAAGCTCAGCTCGTGGAGCGAGAATTCCGACGATTTTATTAAAGCGCCGTACTACACCTTTGAGTTTCACAGAACGCTGTTTTTTGACGATTTCAATTTTAACACCGACTTTTCGTTCGTGTGGGAAAACGCGGAGAGGGACGGCGAAAACGAGTTTAAGTATATTATGAGCGACGAGGATTTGTATATCCACTCCGTTGCCCATATGTATAAGCACCATGTTCTCGGCGGCTTCGGCGTAAGGTTTTTAACCGATACTTATCTGATGGTTAAAAAATGTGCAGATATGGATTTCGGTTACATCAACGGCAGGATGGAGGAAATGGGGCTTGCCGATTTTGAAAGCCTTGTCCGTAATCTGTCGGTTGCGCTGATTGAAGACGGCGACCTCAGCGGCGAGCAGCTTGATTTTCTTGTAACCGTATTAAGCTTCGGGCTTTACGGCGACTCGGCAAAGGGGCGCCTTGTGCAGTACGAAACCTTTAAAAACAATAACGGCGGTTCAAGCTCAATGGTTAAATATACTTTGCTCAGGCTGTTTCCGCCTAAGGAGTATATGTGCAGAACCTATCGGGTGCTCAATAAAGCGCCTGTGCTTTTGCCGTTTTTCTATGTTTACAGGCTGATTGTTAAAACAGCTAAGGACGGCAAACGCGCCGTAAAAGAAATAGTGGAAATAAGACAAATTCAGAAAAATGATAAAAAGGAAAAATAAGAGTGGCAGTTAATAAGGATAATATCAGAAATTTTTCAATAATCGCTCATATTGACCACGGCAAATCAACGCTGGCGGACAGGCTTCTTGAGCTTACTCAGTCCGTTGAAAAGCGCGATATGCAGGAGCAGATTTTGGACGATATGGAGCTTGAGCGCGAACGCGGAATTACAATCAAGGCGCACGCGGTTAAGCTTGATTATAAAGCAAAAAACGGCGAGGATTATGTGTTCAATCTTATCGACACACCGGGGCACGTCGATTTCAACTACGAGGTATCCCGTTCGCTTGCGGCGTGCGAGGGTGCAATCCTGATTGTTGACGCCTCGCAGGGCGTTGAGGCGCAGACCCTTGCAAACACCTATCTTGCGCTCGATCACGATTTGGATATTCTTCCCGTCATTAATAAAATCGACCTTCCTGCTGCGGAGCCTGACAGAGTGGCAAAAGAGGTTGAGGACGTAATCGGTATTCCGTGTATGGACGCTCCGCGCGTTTCAGCCAAAACAGGCGAAAACGTTGAGGAGGTTCTTGAATATATCGTAAATGAAATTATGCCCCCCACGGGCGATGACGATAAACCGCTGAAGGCGCTGATTTTTGACTCCGTTTATGATTCCTACCGCGGCGTAATAGTTTACGTTCGTATTATGGAGGGTAAAATCAAAGCGGGCGACACAATGCGTATGATGGCAACGGGCGCGGAGTTCAACGTCGTTGAGGTCGGCTATATGCGCGCTACCTCAATGGAAAAGGCTGCCGAGCTTACTGCGGGCGAGGTTGGTTACATTACCGCATCAATTAAAACCGTGCACGACGCTCACGTCGGCGACACGGTAACGCTTGCCTCAAATCCTGCCGCCGAGCCCCTGCCGGGCTACCGTACGGTTAATCCGATGGTGTTCTGCGGCGTTTACCCCGCGGACGGCGCTGATTATGAGGCACTGCGCGAGGCGCTTGAAAAGCTGCAGCTTAACGACGCTTCACTTTCTTATGAGCCTGAAACCTCGGGTGCTCTCGGCTTCGGCTTCCGCTGCGGTTTTCTCGGACTGCTTCATCTTGAAATTATTCAGGAAAGGCTTGAAAGGGAATATAATCTTGATTTGGTTACCACCGTTCCGAGCGTTGTTTATAAAATTCATCTTACGGACGGCACTATGGTTGAGATTGATAATCCGACAAATTATCCCGACCCCGCCTACATTGATTATTGCGAGGAGCCGTTCTGCGACGCGCATATTTACGCCCCAAGTGAATTTGTGGGTACTATTATGGATATGTGTCAGGACAGGCGCGGCGTTTTCAAAACGATGGATTATATTACGCCTGAGCGTGTGGATATTAATTACGAGCTTCCGCTTAACGAAATTATTTACGATTTCTTTGATGCGCTTAAATCACGCACAAGGGGCTATGCTTCCTTCGATTACGAGATTTCGGATTACAGGCGCAGCAAGCTTGTTAAGGTTGACGTGCTTCTCAACGGCGATTTGATTGACGCCCTGTCCTTCATCATTCACGCCGATAAAGCGTACCCGCGCGCAAGAAAGATTGCGGAAAGATTAAAAGAGCATATTCCGCGCCACCTGTTTGAAATTCCGATTCAGATTGCAATCGGCGGCAAGGTTATCGCGCGTGAAACCGTTAAGGCGCTTCGTAAGGACGTGCTTGCAAAGTGCTACGGCGGCGACGTTACAAGAAAGAAAAAGCTGCTTGAAAAGCAGAAGGAGGGCAAAAAGAGAATGCGCCAGTTCGGTACCGTTGAGGTTCCGCAGGAGGCGTTTATGGCAATTCTCAAGCTGTCCTCGGACGATGATAAATAATTATGGCAGATTACGAAAGATTATCGGACAATATTCATATTGAGGTAACGCCCGAGCATACCTTCGGCACGGACGCGCTTTTGCTTGCGGATTTTGCAAAGCCTAAAATGCGCGACATTGCCGTCGATATGGGCACGGGCTGCGGAATTATTCCGTTCCTCTGGCTGCGTGAAAAGCCGCCTAAGGAGCTTCACTGCCTCGATATTCAGCAAAACGCCTTTGAGCAGGTGCAGAGAAGCATTGCTCATAACGGCTTGCAGGGGGCGTTAATTCCTCATCTCTGCGATTTGCGCGGGATTGAAAAGGAATTTACGGCGGAAACCTTTACGCTTGTAACTATGAATCCGCCTTACAAGCCGCTCGGCACGGGGATTGAATCCATCGGCGAGAGTGCAAAAATCGCAAGGCACGAGCTTTGCTGTAATATTGAGGACGCTGTTAAGGCGGCGGCGTATCTGCTTAAATACGGCGGCAGGTTCTGTATGTGCCACCGCCCCGAAAGGCTTGTTGACGCGCTTGCGATTATGCGGCAGTACCGCCTTGAGCCAAAGCGTCTGCGCTTTGTTGTTGATAAGGCGGGGGAGGAGCCCTTTCTCTTTTTGGTTGAGGGCAAAAAAAATTCAAAGCCGTTTTTGCGCATTGACCCACAGCTTTCAATAAAAAAGGAAAACGGTAAGTTTACCGACGAAATGTTAAAAATATACGGCTCTTATGCCGACGGTTATGATAAATGAGCGGAAAATTATTTGTAGTGGGCACGCCCATCGGAAACCTTTCCGATTTTTCTCCGCGCGCGGTTGAAACGCTTGACTCGGTTGATTTCATTGCCGCGGAGGATACAAGGGTAACCCTTAAATTACTTAACCATTTCGGAATAAAAAAAGAAATGGTCAGCTATTTTGAACATAATAAACGCGAGCGCGGCGAGATTATCTGCCAAAGAATTATGGCAGGCGAAAACTGCGCAATCGTTACTGACGCGGGTATGCCTGCGATTTCGGACCCCGGTGAAGAGCTTGTGCGGCGTTGCCACGAGCTCGGAATAACGGTTTGCTCCGTTCCGGGTCCTACCGCGTTTGCAACCGCGCTTGCAATTTCGGGTATGGATACAGGGCGCTTCACGTTTGAGGGTTTTCTCAGCGTATCAAAGAAATCCCGTTTTGAGCATCTTGACTGGATTAAGGATGAAAAGCGAACCCTCGTTTTTTACGAAGCCCCGCATAAGCTTGCCAACACCCTGCGCGATTTATACGCCGCGCTCGGCGACAGGCAGCTTGCCATCGTGCGCGAGATAACCAAAATTCACGAGGAGGTTATCAGAACAACCCTTGCCGAAGCCGCCGAAAAATATGCCGACGGTAACCTGAAGGGCGAAATCGTTTTGATTATCGAGGGTAAAAAAGAGGAGCGGCAGGAGCTTAGCCTTGACGATGCCGTGCAGCAGGCAAGGGCGCTTGTTGAAAGCGGTATGACAATCAATCAGGCGTCAAAGGAAATTGCCGCCAAAACACCGTTTAAAAAAGCGGATATTTATAAGGAGCTGTTAAAGTGAGCGCCCCTTGCAACGCCTGCCCGCGAAAATGTGGCGCAGACAGGGAGACGTCCTGCGGAGTATGCGGTGCGCCTGATAAGTTCCGCCTTGCCCGCGCGGCGCTTCATTTTTGGGAGGAGCCCTGCATCAGCGGCAAGGGCGGCAGCGGCGCCGTTTTTTTCAGCGGCTGCAATCTTAAATGCGTTTACTGCCAGAATTATGAAATCAGCACGCTCAACAGGGGCAAAGAGGTTTCCGATGTGCAGCTTATAAGCATTTTTGAAAGCCTTATCAAACAGGGGGCAGAGAATATAAATCTTGTTAACCCCACTCATTATGCGCCGAGGCTTGCCGCTTTGCTGTCGGAATGGAAAAGCCCCGTGCCGATTGTATATAATTCAAGCGGTTATGAGAGCGTTGAAACGCTTAAAATGCTTGACGGTCTGGTGGATATTTACCTGCCCGATTTTAAATATATCAGGGCTGATAAGGCGCGGCGCTATTCAAAGGCGGAGGATTACCCGCAGACAGCTATGGCTGCGCTTACGGAAATGCGCCGTCAGTGCCCTGAAGACGTTTTTGAAAACGGCGTTATGAAAAAGGGTATGATTATCCGCCACCTGATTTTGCCTGCGAATACAAATTCATCGCTTGAAATTCTCAACTTTCTTGCGCGCAATTTCGGGGATACATACATATCCCTTATGGCGCAGTTTACTCCCTGCGGCGAGCTTTCGGATTTCCCCGAAATCAACCGCCGTATTACCCGTCGGGAGTACGATAAGGTTGCCGATTACGCCGCGGATTTGGGTCTTGAAAAGGTCTTTTTGCAAAAACTTTCCTCATCTTCAAAAAAATTCATTCCTGCATTTGATTTTACGGGAATAATGTGATATTATTAAAAATGTAAATTTTTATTTTTTAAAGGAGAATATGTTATGAAAAAGTTTATTGCTGAATTCAAAGAATTCATCTCAAAGGGCAGCGTGCTTGACCTTGCAGTCGGCGTTATCATCGGCGGTGCTTTCAGTGCAATCGTTAATGCGCTTATTGATAATATTATCAATCCGCTTATTGCCTGCATCGGCGGCACGGATATCGGCTTTGCTTTTGAAATCATCAAGGGCAATGAGGCTACAAAGGTTAATATCGGCGCGTTCATCTCTGCAATTCTTAACTTTGTAATCATTGCGTTTGTTATCTTCCTTATTGTTAAGTCGGCAAATAAGGCAAAGTCAATGGTTGTTAAGGAAAAGGAAGAAGAGGAAACCACTAAGGAATGCCCCTTCTGCAAGAGCGAAATTCCGATTGAAGCAACAAAGTGCCCGCACTGCACGTCAGACCTTCCCATTGAAGAGGAAGAGGCTGAGGCAGAATAATTTTTTGACTTTAGGCATTAAATTAATCAGTTAATACTTAGAGCCTTGTATATCGTTTTATATAAGGCTCTGCTTTTTTTAAGGGGTTTAAGAATATGAATGTTAAGGATTTTAGTTTTGCATCCGCAACGGGCGTTTGCGAAATTAACGGCTGTGAATATACTCCCGATTCAAACGAGGTTAAGGCCGTTATAGTAATGCATCACGGTATGGCTGAGCATCAGGGCAGGTATCAGGCTTATTTTGAGCATCTTACCTCACAGGGCTTTGCCGTATTTATGCACGATATGGCTAATCACGGCAAGTCAAATGTTGATTTCAATATCAGCGGCTATTTCGGCGAAAAGGACGGCTATAAAGCCCTTATTGCCGATTTAAAAACCGTTTTTGATATGGCTAAGGCAGAGTATCCCGATAAAAAGATTATCGTTTTCGGTCATTCAATGGGCTCGTTCATCGTTCGCTGCTTTACTGCGCAGTACGGCAATCTTGTTGACGGCGCCGTATATATGGGCACGGGCGGTCCTAATCCCATCGCAGGTATGGGCGATAAGCTTTCAGCCCTCATTGCAAAAACAAAGGGCAGGCTTTATAAGTCCAAAACGCTTGATAAAATGACCTTCGGCTCATACAACTCAAAGTTTGAGGGCAGAACGCCGTTTGACTGGCTTACAAGGGATAACGCAATTGTTGATAAGTATATTGCTGACAGATATTGCGGCTTCCTCTTCTCCGCTCAGGGTATGAACGATTTGGTAAAGCTCAATATTGCGTCTAACGCAAAGGATTGGTTTACCTCCGTTCCCAAGGATTTGCCGATTTTGATTATCAGCGGCGAAATGGACCCCGTCGGCGAGTACGGCAAGGGTCTGCGCACTATTGAGGCAAATCTTATCGGCACGGGACACAAGAAGGTTACGTTAAAGCTTTATCCCGACTGCCGCCACGAAATACTTAACGAACTCAATAAAGAAGAGGTTTATGCGGACATAGACAGCTTTATTGTCAACAAAGTTTTAAACTAATTACAGGAGCGAAAATAAATGCTATTTAAACCCGATTATGATGAAAACGGCAAAAAGGTGCTGTGCGAAATGAATGGCGTAAATCCTGAAATGCTGATGGATATTTATGTTAAGAAGCTCGTTAAGGGCGAAACGCTCAG